>NZ_RXWZ01000154.1:9567-11971 GCF_003970575.1 Mammaliicoccus fleurettii | reverse complement strand
CGCACAGTCTACCTCTCTCCATAACTATAAAAAATAGCTATGAAAAAATCTATCGTCATAGATTTCTTCATAGCTAATCTTAGTATGTTTATTATATTTGGCTTTCAATATTTTTAAGTAAATTGGCCATTTCAATAGCAGCTAATGCAGCATCTCCACCTTTATTACCTGCTTTAGTTCCAGCTCTTTCTATTGCTTGTTCAATTGTTTCTGTTGTTACTATACCAAAGATAACTGGCACTTCTGTTTCATCATTTACTTTAGATACACCTTTTGCTACTTCATTACATACATAATCATAATGTGTAGTAGCGCCTCTAATGACACATCCTAATGTTACTACTGCATCGTAATTTCCTGATTTAGCTAATTTTTTAGCAACTAATGGAATTTCATATGCACCTGGAACATAAGCTACATGAATATTATCTTCTTCTACATTATGGCGAACCAATGTATCTTTAGCTCCATCTAATAAACGACCTGTAATAAAATCGTTAAATCTACTTACTACAATTGCTACTTTTAATTCTGATCCGTTCATTTTACCTTCAAAGTTCATTTTTATTTGCCCCATTCTTTTTATAATAAATGACCCATTTGGTCTTTTTTTGTATTTAAATATGATTCATTCGTTGTATTTGGCTGTATAACTACTGGTATTCTATTTGTAATTCTAATACCTAACTCTTCTAATTGATTAAATTTATCTGGATTATTGCTTATGAGTTGTATTTCTTCTATATTAAAGTACTTCAGAATTTGACTTGCTTCAGTATAGTCTCTTAAATCCGCTTCAAAGCCTAATGCTTTATTTGCAGAAATTGTATCATATCCTTTTTCGATCAATTCATATGCTTTAAGTTTATTGATTAAGCCTATGCCTCGACCTTCTTGAGGAAGATATAAAATCATACCACCGTGCTCTTGTATATATTTCATAGAGTATTCTAGTTGTTCTCCACAATCACATCTAGCACTATGGAAAATATCACCAGTGACACATTCAGAATGTATACGAACGTTCATTCCATTTTCAATATTGCCCGAACAAATAGCTAAGTATTCTTTTTGATCTAATTTAGATGTAAAACCATACATATCAAATTCACCAAATAATGTAGGTAATTGAATTTTTGATTCAAATTTTATAATTTGATCATTTCTTTTTCTATATTGAACAAGTTCATCTATCGTAATCATTTTTAATTGATGTTTAAGTTTGAACTGATATAAATCTTCTCTCTTAGCCATCGTTCCATCGTCTTTCATAATTTCACAAATAGCACCAGCAGGTTTAGCACCTGACAATCTAGCTAAATCAACACAAGCTTCAGTATGCCCTACTCTTTCAAGAACACCATTTTCTTGAGCAATTAATGGGAATACATGTCCTGGTTTTACAAAAGCACTCGGAGAAGTCTCTTCTATTAGACCTTTTATAGTATCCGTTCTTTCAAAAGCACTAATGCCTGTTGTTGATGACACATGGTCAACACTTACAGTAAAAGCTGTCTTAAACTTATCACCAGTTTCAGTCATTAAATTTAAATCAAGCTGTTCTGCTATTTCACGGCTAACTGGTGCACATATTAGACCTCTAGCATGAGTTGCCATAAAATTTATCGTTTCTGGTGTTAAATATTCAGATATTGCAATAAGGTCACCCTCATTTTCTCTATCTTCATCATCTACAACTATAATGGGTTTACCAAGTTTTAATTCTTCAATAGCTTCTTCTACTTTATCAAACATTATGATGCCTCCTAAAATCCTAGATTTAGTAACTTCTCTTGCGATAAATTCGAGTTATTTTGATGATTAATTTTTTGAACATATTTAAATAATAAGTCCGTTTCTATATGTACCTCATCACCTTGTTTCTTGTTAACAAAAATAGTACGCTCTCTAGTCTCAGGTATTAAATGAATTTCAAACTTATGCTGATACAATTTAAAAATTGTTAAACTTATACCGTCTACCGTAATTGAACCTTTATCAATCATTTGACTTAATAATTGCGCATCAGTTGATATTTCAATTATCCATTCATCTTTTCTTTTAGAAATATGCTTTATAATACCTTTTCCATCTACATGACCACTTACGAAATGACCACCAAACCTTCCATTAGCTAACATCGCTCTTTCAAGATTTACTTTGTCATTTGTTTTTAAGTGTTCTAAATATGTGACATTGATTGTACCTGTAATAACTTCTACTTTAAAAATAGATGTCTGCTTTTCAGTAACAGTTAAACAAACACCATTTATCGCTACCGAATCACCAAGAGATAAATCATCAGTTATTTCAGGAGCCTCAATTGTTAAAGTCTTAACTCCACTTTGAGTGCTTGTATTCTTAATTACACCAACTGTTTCAATAATTCCTGTGAACATCTTGT
>NZ_RXWZ01000154.1:0-9543 GCF_003970575.1 Mammaliicoccus fleurettii | reverse complement strand
GGATAAACATCATTGGTTTGATAATATTGATATTTTCCTTGACCACCAATCATTTTCGGGGCTTGATAAATAATTAATTGGTCTACTAAATCTTGTTCTATAAATTTACTTACTAATGTCGGACCTGCTTCTACCATGATTTGAGCATAACCTGCTTCATAAAGTTGATATAGAACATTTTTTAAATTTGATCCTTCTTTATTTACTATTTCGATGTTTTGATTTTCATTTACTTTGAAATGGTTAGAATCTGACATAACAATTACAGGATTGTTTTCATCCTTAAAAATCTTTAGTTCTTCATTAAAATCAGATTGTTGAGTTAAAATAATTCGTTTAGGGTCTTTTAATTCTTCGCTTCTAGTTGTTAACAATGGATCATCTTCACGCACTGTCATACCACCCGTAATAATGGCATCATGCTGACTTCTTAAGTTCAACACATCTTGTTTCACTTCTTTAGATGTAATCCATTTACTTTCTTTGGCATCAGTTGCAACTTTTCCATCCATACTTGTAGAAATTTTTAACGTTACAAATGGTAGTTTAGTGTTTTGTTGTTGAAAAAAACTATTATATAAAGCTTGAGCTCTTTCAGAAGGCTCATGCGATACTTCAATTCCAGCTTCTTGTAACATTTCATGTCCACTATTTTTTAAAGATTGGTCTTTCACCGCATATACAACTGATTTAATGCCACTATCTATAATAGCTTTAGAGCATGGCGGTGTTAGCCCATAATGAGAACATGGTTCTAACGAAACGTAAATAGTAGCATCTTCTGCTTGAGTACCTGCCATCTTTAAAGCTTGAATTTCCGCATGAGACTCACCTTTTTTTAAATGTGCACCGAATCCGATAATTCTATTATTCTTAACGATTACAGCACCAACTGAAGGGTTTGTCCCAGTCTGACCTTGTAAACGGTCTGCTAAATCAATAGCAAATTCTAAATATTGATTCATTTAAGTTCCTCCTAAAATTAAAAAAACCACCAGAAAATTGAATTTTCGGTGGTTGGGAGTAAAAAATGTATCAGGAAATAAGCCTTTATTATTAAAGACATTAACATTTTAATATAACGAAATAAGCGTATAGAATACGCTGTCGTCTATTCTTTCTCCCATCCAGACTCTAACTGTCGGCTTCAGAATCACACTGAATCAGCCATAAACAAAAACTCATTTATGGGTCGCGGGCTTTATACCGCCGGTTGGGAATTTCACCCTGCCCCGAAAGAATATATTATTAAATTATATGCATCAGTAATCACTGATGTAGCCATTTTATACTATAATACTAAGAATTACAAATTAATATTCTTATAGATTTACTTCTTTTTGGATTGAACCTTTTTAGCTTTTTTTCTTTCTTCTAGTTCAATATACAAGTCTTTTACAGCTCGAACGGATTGATCAACTAATAATGAAACACCATTTACATCAAAATTCACACCAGTTGTTAATTGACCAATCACTTTTAAATTAGGCATTGTTCCAAACTTAGGACTAATAACTTCATTTGTATATGGAAGTACAAGAATACCTCCGAATGGATGAGCTGCTATGATTTGTTTGTTTTCTAGCCCTTTTATAAAATGTTCATCTTCAGTCAACTCAGATAAGTGTTTTTTAGGTCCTGTAGCATTAATTACATAATGATAACTGTCTTCATTTTCTACATTTTTATATTTTATTCTAAATTTACCGTAATATTTTCGTACATTTTCTAATCCTTCTTTAACGATAATATCACCGTTCTCAATCCAGTCAATTAACTGCTTTGCAGACGATTGTGGCATAGGATTAGCATTGCGTTTAAAGTGATGACCATATTTATCTAAAAATGCTTTCTTATCATCGATAGTCATAGCGTTCCAAAGTGGAATCATATGATGTTTAACTTCTTCAATAAAAGATTGAAAATGTCCAACTTCATCCTCATGTCTTAAGTCATATTTCATGTTATATACATTATCTTTTTTGAATCGATATAACATTTTCTGTAGGTTAATATTTTGATATTCACATTCTTTTTTAAATAATTTTTCTACATCTTTTAAAGGCACTACACCTTTATGTGATTTTTTGAATTTTTCAATTGCTTTATCATTTATATATTTCAAATCAATTTCATGTCTTATCCCTCTCACACTAGGAAATTGCGCATTTCTTGATGTTACAACTAAAGGCAAACGCTCATGATTTTCCATGACATATCTAATAACATCTACAGAACTTAGCCCAGTACCTATAATTGCTATATCATCATTTTGTTTCACATTACGTAAAGCTCGAGTAGTAGGATAAGGTGATTCAATATAACCTGATAATCCCGATAATTGATAAGGATCTTTATAAGGTAGCATACCAATTGTTAAAAATACATAATCATATTTTTGACAGACTGCTTCATCATCTTCTATATAGCAAACATCTATTTTATATTGTCCACGTTCATCTTTAATCTCTTCAACATAACAACTATCAACTTTATGCTTATGAACAAAAATATTATCATGTTTTTGTAGCAATTTATTTAAAATGGATTTCATATAATGACCAAATACTAATCTTGGTAAATATTTTGCTTTACCATAATCAAATTCGTCATTTTTCTTATACCATTTTTTAAAATCTTTCTCGTTTTGTGGATCTAGTGACATTTGATTAGCTGGTAAATTAATCAATAATCTATCACTATCATTTTGAAATGGTTTCCCCATTCCCATATCTTCAGCATTATCAAAAATATCTACCGTAATATTTTTGAATTTTTTATGCTTAGATAATTGATTAAGTGTACTGACGCCTGCTGTACCCATACCTATAATTGCAACTTTCAAATTAAACGCCTCCGTTTTTAATTTTGCATGATATGCAAAAATTTAGCATACTTTTAAAATCTATACTTTATCCCCATATTTTCTCTTTATATAAATTTATCATAATATGATTCTCAATTTGTCGCTTTCATTTAAATATTCCTTTTTTCTAATTCAGATAAACATAGAATTCATACTATCAGTACCTTTTATAAATATGCAACATATATGTTATAATTATGAATGTTAATATTTTGAATTTTGATAAAGGAGAAGTGTTATGTTATCTATAGAAGACTTAACTAAAGTTTATCGTGGCGGTAAAAAAGCAGTAGACAGTATCAATATGGAAATTGAAACTGGTGAATTTATAGCATTTATCGGTACTAGTGGTAGCGGGAAAACTACTGCATTAAGAATGATCAATCGTATGATAGAACCTACAAGTGGAACTATCATGTTAAATGGAAAAGATTTAAGCAAGATGAATCCAGTGAATTTGAGAAGGAATATTGGTTACGTAATCCAACAAATCGGATTAATGCCACATATGACAATACGTGAAAATATTGTTTTAGTTCCAAAATTACTTAAATGGACGAAGGAAGATAAAGAGAAAAAAGCTAAAGAACTTATTGAACTTGTCGACTTACCTGAGTCTTATTTAGATTTATACCCATCTCAATTATCTGGTGGACAACAACAACGTATTGGTGTTGTAAGAGCCTTAGCAGCTGATCAAGATATCATCTTAATGGATGAACCTTTCGGAGCATTAGACCCAATTACAAGAGATACACTTCAAGACCTAGTTAAAACATTACAACAAAAACTAGGAAAAACGATTATATTTGTAACACATGATATGGATGAAGCAATTAAATTAGCTGATAGAATTTGTATTATGTCTCAAGGTGAAATCATCCAATTTGATACACCGAACAATATATTAAAAAATCCAGCTAACGACTTTGTTCGTGAATTTATCGGACAAAACAGATTAATACAAGACAGACCTAACTTAAGAGT
The DNA here is from genome assembly GCF_003970575.1 of Mammaliicoccus fleurettii. GTDB lineage: Bacteria > Bacillota > Bacilli > Staphylococcales > Staphylococcaceae > Mammaliicoccus > Mammaliicoccus fleurettii. The sequence goes on along the minus strand of NZ_RXWZ01000154.1, from coordinate 5,690 downwards.
TGTAGATGACGCTATGAAGAGCCCAATTACTATAACTTCTGAAAAAACAATCGACGAAGCTGTAATTTTAATGAGAGATAGACGTGTCGATACTTTATTTGTTACTAATGATAAAGGAAAGCTTGTTGGTTATATAGATATAGAAGATATAAACGAAGGACATCGTAAAGGTGCAGATATTATTGATATTATGCATCGAGATATTTATACCGTAAAAACTGGTACAATGCTTCAAGATTCAGTACGTACTATATTAAAACGAAATGTTAGATTAATCCCTGTCGTAGATCATCAATATTACATAAAAGGTGTTATAACAAGAGCGAGTTTAGTTGATATCGTTTACGATTCAATTTGGGGATTATCTGAAGAAGAAGCACAAAAAAGTGATATAAAATAAGGAGTGAATAATAGTGATTGAATTTTTACAAGTTAATGGGAATGAACTTATCCAAAAAACACTAGAACACTTCTATATTTCATTATCTGCTCTATTATTAGCTATGATAGTAGCTATACCTCTAGGCATATTGTTAACAAGAACAAAAACAATTGCCAAAGTTGTATTGTCTATAGCCAGTGTTCTTCAAACAGTCCCTTCATTAGCAGTATTAGCTTTAATGATACCTTTCTTAGGTGTTGGTAAACTTCCTGCAATTCTTGCGCTTTTCATTTATATTTTATTACCTATTTTAAATAATACGTTTATAGGTATTAAAAACGTAGATAAAAATGTAAAAGCAGCAGGTTCAAGTATGGGTATGACTAGATTCCAAGAAATGTTTATGGTCGAATTACCATTAGCAATATCAGTTATAATGAGTGGCGTTCGATTATCTAGCGTTTATGCAATAAGCTGGGCAACATTAGCTAGTTTCATTGGTGCCGGTGGTTTAGGTGACTTTATATTTAATGGTTTAAACTTGTATCAACCAGATTTAATAATTGGTGGTGCGATAAGTGTTACATTAATCGCACTTATTATGGACTTTGTATTATCCAAAATAGAAAATTGGGTAACACCAAAAGGATTAAAAGTTTCAAGATAAGGAGGAAATTGAAACATGCATAGATATTTTAAATTGTTATTGCCGATCATGGCTTTATCTATCATTTTATCTGGATGTTCCCTACCCTTTCTTGGAGCTTCAGGTGATAAAAACTCAGTAAAAATTGGTATGCAAAATACAAGTGAATCTCAAATAATGGGACATATGGATAAACTTATGATTGAACATGAAGCAAAAAAAGATAACGTAGACGAAAAAAATATTCAGCTCATTAATAACTTAGGTTCATCTACAGTTACATTTAACGCACAGAATAATGGTGATGTTAATATTTCGAGTGCAAGATATACTGGTACTGACTTAACTGGCGCTTTAGGTAAAGACCCTATTACAGATCCAAAAAAAGCTTTGAAAGTAGTACGAGATGCATTTGATAAAGATTACAACCAAAAATGGTATGGTTCTTACGGGTTTGAAAATACTTATGCCATGATGGTTACAAAAGAAACAGCAAAGAAGTATAATCTAAAAAAAGTTTCAGATATGAAAAAAGTTGCAAACAAACTAGAAGCTGGTGTTGACTCATCTTGGATGAAACGACCAGGTGATGGTTATCCAGCATTTAAAGAAAAATACGGTTTCGACTTCAAAAAAACAAGACCAATGCAAATTGGTTTAGTGTATGATGCACTAAATACAGGTAAAATGGATGTCGTATTAGGTTATACAACAGATGGACGTATAGCTAGTTATGATTTAGTTGTACTTGAAGATGATTTACAATTTTTCCCACCTTATGATGCAAGTCCTTTGGTTTCAAAATCTTTATTAAAAGAAAAACCATATGTTGACCGTGCAATGAACAAATTAAAAGGAAAAATATCTACAGAACAAATGCAAAAATTAAACTACGAAGCAGACAACAATCTTAAAGAACCTGCTTTTGTTGCAGAAGAGTTTCTAGAAAAGAACAATTATTTTGATGATAAAAAGGATGGTGAGTAATAATGGCTGAAGGAAATGTATGGTCACAATTAGTAGATTATTATGCAACAAATGGCGGATATATATTTCAACTATTTCTAGATCATTTACTCATTTCTGTTTATGGTGTGCTATTTGCGGTTATAGTAGGTATACCAATTGGAATTTTTATTGCTAGATATTCCAAATTGTCAGGTTTCATTATTTCCATAGCTAACATCATTCAAACTATGCCAGCACTTGCACTTCTAGCAATTTTAATGCTTGTTATGGGACTTGGTGCTAACACTGTTGTTATGACAGTCTTCTTATATGCCCTACTTCCAATTATTAAAAATACTTATACGGGTATCAAAAATGTAGATTCAGGTATTAAAGATGCAGGTAAAGGAATGGGAATGACTTCTAAACAAATTTTGACAATGGTTGAACTTCCACTCTCATTATCAGTAATGATTGGCGGAATTAGAATTGCATTCGTTATCGCAATTGGTGTTACAGCAATTGGTTCGTTTATTGGATCATCAACACTTGGTGATATCATAATCAGAGGAACTAATGCTACTGATGGTACTTCACTTATTCTTGCAGGTGCAATACCAACTGCTTTATTAGCTGTACTAAGTGATTTATTATTAGGTTATATCGAGAAAAGACTAGATCCAACTAAGAGAAAGCAAAAAGGACCACAACCTCAAACACTTTCGGAGTGATAAAAAATGAAATTTTTATTTAAAGTAATTACTGCTACAATTGTTATTTTCATACTTTCACCTAAGAAAAAACTTAAATAAATTTTATTAATACCAAAAGTAATTATATAAATCTTTGCTATTAATATTTGGTTAATGTTAATATTGTTTAAAATATAAAGGAGGAATTAGTATGAAATTCAGAGTATTAGGTAGTTTATTTTTATCTTCATCATTAATATTAGCGGCTTGTGGTAATGGATCTGATAGTTCAGATTCTGATACTAAATCAGAGAAAAAAGAAGAGAAAAAAAGTTCAAGTCAAGTAGTTAAAGACTTACAAAGCAATGCTAAAGACGTAAAAAGTTATCACACAGATAATGAAATTAAAGTATCTGCTAAAGACCAAGAAAGTCAAACTGTTAAAGTCGGCATGGATGTTGATGAAAAAGAAACAGCTAAATTAGCAATGGATCAAGCTGGTCAAAAAATGACAATTTACGTTCAAGGTAAAAAAATGATCGCAAAAGTTGATGACCAATGGGTAGACCTATCTTCTCAAGTAGAAGACATGAATATAGATAGCTCATTAGAACAACTTAATTATGAAAAATACGCTAAAACATTAAATTCCTTCAAAGATTCTAAAGCTAAAAAAGTTGACGGTGGCTATGAACTTACATATGACATCAAAAACAAAGAAGATTTTACTAAGCTAGCAAATGCTTCAGGTAACAAAGACCAACTTAAACAATTCGAATCTGAAGTTGATAAAGTATCTGGTAAAGCAGTATTGAAAGTAAATAAAGATAACGAAATTGATTCATATAAATTAGATGCAAAATTAACTAAAGATGACGAAACAGCAAATATGGAAACAAACGTCACTTATGACAAAATAAATGAAGTTAAAGAAATTAAAATTCCAGATGAAGCTAAAGACGCTAAGAAAATAGAAGATTTACAAGGCGGGTCTTCAAGCTCGTCATCATCAAGTAGTTCAAACCAAGCTTCATAAGTTAATTTGATATAGTAAAAAGACCAACAAAGTTCAGACTTTGTTGGTCTTTTTTACTTCTCTAGAACTGCTTTTAACGTACCTCTTATAAGCAATTTTGCCTAGATCTGCTTTTAACGCACCCCTTATCAGCAATTTTACTTAGAATTGCTTTTAACGAACCTCTTATCAGCAATTTTACTTAGATCTGCTTTTAACGCACCTCTTATCAGCAATTTTACCTAGATCTGCTTTTAACGCACCTCTTATCAGCAATTTTACCTAGATCTGCTTTTAACGCACCTCTTATAAGCAATTTTGCCTAGATCTGCTTTTAACGCACCTCTTATAAGCAATTTTGCCTAGATCTGCTTTTAACGTACCTCTTATAAGCAATTTTACATAGAACTGCTTTTAACGTACCTCTTATAAGCAATTTTACCTAGATCTGCTTTTAACGCACCCCTTATCAGCAATTTTACATAGATCTGCTTTTAACGTACCTCTTATAAGCTTAACCGCCGAAAGAATGCGTATTTAAATATATATTTCCAACGATTTTGTACGTGCGGACGCCTGAGGGAATAGTATGCGTGAGAGACTACAGGCTCGAGCCATACCCCTAGGCAAGCATGTACGTACAAAATCGTAAGATTGTATAAAAATAGATTATTAGTAACGATTTTGTACGTGCTGACGCCCGAGGGAATCGTATGGGTGAGAGACTACAGGCTTGAACCATACCCCTAGGCAAGCATGCACGTACAAAATCGTAATATAAAAAATAAGCATATCACTGTAAAACTGAAACGATCAGTTAAGTGATATACTTATTTATTTTGAGTTAGGATTTATCTCCTAAGCACGCTTTATTTATTTTTTTGTTCTTCTTGTTTATCTAGCTTTTCGTCTAATGATTTTACTGACAAGGATTTGTCTGTATCTTTGTATTTATATACAATATAATACTTTCCTTCTGTCTTAAGTTCTTCATAAAAATCTGATATGATACGCGCATTACTTTGTGCCCATTTTATATCTGTTGCATATTGATGTACACCTGGTTTTTTAGGATTCCATCTCATGCTATATAATGTATTCTGGTCTGGATTGGATAAATAATGGTCATGTATGAACTTAGCTCCACCTGAAATAGCTTTTTGCGGAGTATCCCAATCTCGTTTTTTAGCATACCTTGCACCAGTACCTATTGGATCATTATCTAATGCACCTACACCATAAAAATTATAATATTTTTTGCCATCAGATTTTTCTTTAGACTTCGTCACTTTACCTTTATCTGTAAGTAATACACCATTCGCTAATTCACTGTGATGATTCCCAGTTTCTAAAATAGCATGAGATATTAAATACACTTCGTTCACATGCTCTTTTTTAGCTGCTTTTAGAAATTCAGTTGTATACTTTTCAAGTACTTCTTGTTCTCTTAGCATATGATGGATTCTTTTTTCTTCAATACCTTGATATTCAGATAAATTCAAGAATTGGTAAACTTGCTTTTCATCATTTAATATTTCTTCAACATTCATTACTTCATGAATTTCACTTCTCGAAGCATTTTTCCAATTGCCTGACTCTGTTGCTACTTGCATTTTAGTATCATTTTTATATTGTTTATTTACTGCTTTACTTAAAGTTAATGGTACTTCTACATTATCTTCTTGTTTATCTACTTCATAAAACTTCAAATGATCTGAAATCAAATAATAAAACAGGCCAACAATAATTGATAAGACTAATAATAATACAACTACATTTTTAATTGTTTCTAGCCTGGCATTTTTCATCGTTTCACCTCAAAAATTTGTAAACCTATACTTAATCATAATCTATTACCTAATTTTTACAATTTAAAAAAGTTCACTCTCTATATTCTATAGGATTAGACTATAATATTCAAAAATAAATATGTTACATTTTAATTACTATTATATTTCAAAAAAAAAAGCAAACATTCTATGAAAGTATGTTTGCTTATTTATAAGG
>NZ_RXWZ01000153.1 GCF_003970575.1 Mammaliicoccus fleurettii | reverse complement strand
TTTTAGAAAAAATCATTTTGTGAAATCAAAATATATTTATTTGGCTCATATTTGCGTTTTAAGAGCGTATATAAACTTTTGGATATAAAACTATATGATTTATCCCTATTTCTTTAAAATGACCCCTTAAAATTCAAAATAAAGCATGTATGAGAATGTATAAAGTCAAAAAATAAAGTTGATTATAGAATCTATAAGCTGTTTTTTAGAATCTATCAGAATCTATAATTTTATAAACGTTGATATAAGTGACTTGTAAAGAATCTGAATACAAGTTCTGACGATGCCAGGAAACTTTTATACAGGTTATACATTTTAAAAGTGGATCATGTGGTTTAGTTGTATGATTTGTTTGGTTTTAACATGGCTTAAAAGAAATGTATAAAGCATAAGAAGACACCTCAGCTATGCTGAGTGACACGGAG
>NZ_RXWZ01000152.1 GCF_003970575.1 Mammaliicoccus fleurettii | reverse complement strand
AATTTTATTTACTATAATGCATCATGACAGAACATAATAGAAAAGTAAATTTTAAAAGCTTAGAATTTCTATAGCTTTATTGAAATATCGAATTAAAGGAAAAACAAATTATTTGAGTCTCTTATTAATCAAGTCTAATATCTATTTATATAAAGGAAATAAATTGAATAATTTTTAGTTATAAATTAGGAGGAAAATCATGAAAAATGAACAAATAGTATTAGCTAAAAGAACAGAAGGTATTCCTCAAGATGATGTATTTCGCTATGAAGAGATAGACGTTAGAGAACCAAGTAGCGACGAAGTATTATTAAAAACGATATATGTATCCGTTGATCCTTATATGAGAGGTAGAATGAACGATTCAAAAAGTTACACGCAGTCATATGAATTAGATAAACCTTTTAACGGGCATATCGTAGCTGAAGTAGTTCAATCTAACTCAAGTGAATTACAAAAAGGAGACGTTGTTACGGGTGTATTGCCTTGGCAAAAATTTATAACCATTAACCAAAAATACGTAACTAAAATAGCTTCTAATGAAGTACCGTTATACTTATATTTAAGTGTACTCGGTATGCCAGGAATGACAGCTTATCAAGGATTGTTGAAAATTGGTAAACCACAAGAAGGAGAAACTGTAGTTGTTTCAGCAGCTTCAGGAGCAGTAGGGTCAGTAGTTGGACAAATTGCTAAACTTAAAGGTGCTCATGTTGTTGGTATAGCAGGCGGCTCCGAGAAAGTTAATTATTTAACTGAGACGTTAGGTTTCGATGAAGGTGTAGATTATAAAAAAGACGATTTTGCTGAAAAACTTGAAAAAGCAGTACCAAATGGAATAGATGTATATTTTGAAAATGTAGGCGGAGAACTTTCAGATGAAGTATTTAAACACCTTAATAAATTTGCACGAATTCCAGTTTGTGGCGCGATATCTTCATATAATCTTAAAGGTGAGGACATCGGACCTCGCATACAACAAACACTTATAAAAAACCAAGCACTTATGCAAGGTTTTATAGTTGCTCAATTTAATGAAGACATTAAAGAAGCTAGTGAACAATTAGCACAATGGATACAAGAAGGTAAAATAAAATCAGAAGTAACAATAGATGAAGGATTTGACCAAATACCAAACGCATTCCGTAAATTATTTACAGGTGATAACTTTGGTAAGCAAGTCATTAAAGTATCAGAATAATATAGTAAATAAAAAGCATGCCCAATCCAAAATTATTAATAGTGGATAGGGCGTGCTTTTTATTTTTCTTCTCTTCTTTCTCTTTTAAATTCATCTTGTGTATTCATGCTATGAGAGAGATAATATTACTTAAAAGAGAAAACGAGGTGCGTAAATTGTCAGCTAGTAAAGCGTATAAACAACTAATATTAGGTATGCTATCACTTTTTATTGTTATGGCGATTGGACGTTTTTCTTATACGCCCATTTTACCTTTCATGCAAAAAGCAACGCATTTAAGCAATCAAGACGCTGGATTATTAGCTACAATCAACTATTTAGGTTACTTGATTGGTGCGATGATTCCTACATTCTTAATTATGAGAAGCAAGGTCATTGATTTAAAAATATATTTATTAATCAACATTATTTCTGTATTACTTATGGGCTTTACGCATGACTTTATTACATGGAATGTTCTGAGATTTGTAGCTGGTATTACGAGCGGTACTGTATTTGTACTTTCTTCTAATGTCGTATTAGAAGGTTTAAATAAAGGCGGTAAGTCTCATTTATCTGGATTTTTATACAGTGGTGTTGGAATTGGAATATTCACGAGTAGTATTTTTGTTCAATTATATACAGATAGCGAGACATGGTCATCTACTTGGATCATATTAGGTGTTGTTTCTTTATTAATGGGTTCAATTGTTATTTTCTTAATGAAAGATATAAAGGAACCTTTAAATTTGAAGCAAAAGAAATTAAATATTGAGACTGATAAAAATGAAACATATACAAAATGGTTTATGGTGTTCTTTTCAATTGCTTATTTACTAGAAGGAGCGGGGTATATCGTTACAGGTACTTTCTTAGTCGCTATTGTTGAATCTATACCAAATCTAAAAGAATATGCTGCATTAAGTTGGATGTTTGTTGGTTTAACAGCAATACCTTCGTGTGTATTATGGTCCATTTTAGGGAATAAGATAGGATATATTAAAGCGATTTATCTTGCATTTATGCTTCAATTTATAGGCGTTATATTGCCAGTATTTTCACATACTACAATAAGCTTAATTATAAGTTCATGTTTATTTGGAGGAACTTTCTTAGGATTAACGACTTTATTTATGTCACGAGGACAAATAATGAGTGCAATATCTGGTAAAAATTTAGTAGCACTATTAACATTTTTCTATAGCCTCGGACAAGTTATTGCACCATATTTTGCAGGAATATTAATTGGAGATACTGATAATTATAATGGTGCACTTATTTTTGCATCATCACTATTAGTGTTAGCGATTATTGCTATATTTTTAAGTCAAAGACAACGTCAACAAACATAAACGAAAGAAGGATAAAACATGGAAAAAGAAAAAGTATATGCAATGCCAGTTTCAAGTGTATATCCACATTACGTTACTAAAGCAGAGAAAAAAGGAAAAACAAAAGAAGACGTAGATGAAATCATCCTTTGGCTAACAGGTTATAGCCAGCAAGAATTAGAAGAAATTTTAGAAAATAAAACCGACTTTGAAACATTTTTCAAAGAAGCACCAAACAAAAATCCAAATAGAAAACTTATCAAAGGCGTTATTTGTGGAATAAGAGTAGAGGAAATCGAAGAACCACTAATGCAAGAAATCAGATATTTAGACAAACTAATTGATGAACTTGCAAGAGGAAAGAAAAAAGAGAATATATTTAGAAAAGAAAAGTAAGAATCGTGAGAATGAATTATGACTTTATTTGCAAAATATATACAAAACCGATATGTTGTAACTGAATGAAAAGTAAATAAAAAAATATTAAACCACTGGAAGTGCCTTTTGAAAGGCTGAGATTAAAGTGAAACTTTGAAATTCCTTGAACCTGATCCAGTTTATACTGGCGTAGGAAAGTGGCGTTTCTTTAATTAGAGTATAAGTAGACGCTATTTTCTTAATGGAAATAGCGTTTTTTTATATATAAGGAGGATATAAATGAAATTTACAGATAGAATATTTAAAAGAGTTGAACCAATTTGGAAGTCTTATATGGATCATCCTTTTATTCAAGGATTAGGAGATGGGTCACTTGATGAAGAAAAGTTTAAACATTGGTTAAAGCAAGATTATGTATATTTGATTGAATATGCAAGGCTATTTTCTATTGGTGCAGCTAAATCTCCAGATTTACAGATGATGACAACTTACGCCGATTTAGCTTATGATACTTTGCATACAGAAATGGATTTGCATCGTAGCTATGCTAAACAATTTGGGATTACAGAAAAGGAACTTGAACAAACAGAACCAGCTCAAACTACATTAGCATATACAAGTTATATGTTGAATTTAGCACAACAAGGTGGAATCGAGAATGTTATTGCCGCAATACTAACGTGTACATGGAGTTATAGTTATATAGGTTTGAAATTAGCAGAAATTGAAGATTCAAAAGACCATCCACTATATGGAGAATGGATTAAAATGTATGCATCACAAGAATTCAGTTCATCTAAAGAAGACTGCATTCAATTAATGAATAATGTAGCTGAAGGAAAGACAGAAGAAGAATTACAACGTTTAGAAGATATTGTTGTAAATACAAGTTACTATGAATACATGTTCTGGGAAATGGCAGAGAAACTAGAGACATGGCCAGTACCAGTAAAATAAAACTAGCGTGTTAGAACACAAAAATTAATATATAAAAAAGAGGCAGGGACAATTAATTTGAGCTGACCCCAATTTGTGGGAATAAAATAAAAACACTTTCGTTGAATTCATATTAAAATGAATTTATACGGAG
>NZ_RXWZ01000151.1 GCF_003970575.1 Mammaliicoccus fleurettii | reverse complement strand
CATTATCTCATATATAATATAAGTTATTAATCAATAGGAGTTTTAACTTATGCAAAAGTACATTGCATTACTCATTTTAGTAATACCAGGAATAATAGCAGGATTAGGTATTAAGTGGATGAGAGACGCAGTTTTTGGTGAACTTGTTCCACAATTACAATTTATCTGGCTGCAATTTTTCTTAGGATTCATATTTTTCGTATTCGGTGTTATTTTTATTGGTGGATATATTTTACATCGTGAAAAGAAAAATAAAAGAGCGCAAGAACACTTTATGAAAAAAAATAATACAAAAAAAACTGATAAATCATAATTTGATTTATCAGTTTTTTTCATTTTGTGTTTCTTTATACTTTTTGTAAAGATGCGTAATCAACTCACCATTTGTTGGTCTTATGTAAGATTTTTCACTATTATACCAATACGTTTTTAATTCTTTTTCCCAAGCTAATTTAATTGCATGTCTGATTGAACGCTCTACATTATTAGCTTGAACGTCATAATAATCTGAAATAAGTGGGTATAATTCTTTAGTTAATTGCATTTTGTGTGTATGTTTAAGCATTAAATGAACACCACATTTAATATATTTATAACCGTTCAAATTATATGAAAAGCCTATCTTTTCAAGTAATAAATCTAAAGCGTCTATTTCAGAAATATTTGTTTCACTTGTATTTAATACGCGTTGTATTGTATTTAGTAAGACATCAAATTCAATAGGCTTAATTAGAAAGTAATCTACACCTAATGAAACAGATTCTTTTAATACATCATCGCTTACGAATGCGCTCATACATATTACTTTATATTGTTTATTTGGGTTAATATATTTTTTAAGCAAAGTCATACCATCAATATGTGGCAAGATTAAGTCTAGTAGAAGAACATCGAAAGCTTCTCCACTTAAAATATCAAGAGCTTCTTTACCATTGTATCCAATATTAACTATCTCAATATCATGATTTTTTAGATACTGAGCCATTTCACTTACATATGCTTTCGAGTCTTCTATAATTGCTACCTTAATTACCATGCTAACACCCTATCAAATCATTTTATTTTAAATTTTTATTTTGTAAAATCATTTCTTTAGCATGTTGTTTAGTTAATTCTGTAACTTCAACACCTGAAATCATTCTTGCTATTTCATCGATTTTATCTTCACCATTTAATTGTTTGATTGAAGTAGTTGTTCGATCGTTTACTGTTTCTTTAGTTATATATAAATGATTATCACATATTGCAGCCACTTGTGGTAAATGTGATATACAAATTACTTGTAAAGATTGCGAAATTTGATGCATCTTTTCTGCCATTTTTTGAGCTACTCTACCAGATACACCAGTATCAACTTCATCAAATAATATTGCAGTTTGTCCTTTTGATGATACAAATATACTTTTTAAAGCAAGCATAATCCTAGATAGTTCACCACCAGAAGCTATTTTATTTAGACTTTTTAGTGGTTCACCTTTGTTTGGACTAATTAAAAATTCAACTTCTTCTAATCCATAAGAGCTAGGTTTAGTTTTAGTGAAAGTTATCTCTATATTTGCATCTTGCATATGTAGATTTTGAACTTCTTCTACTAATCTATCTCTTAACTTCAAAGCAACTTGTCTTCTCTTTGTTGAAAGCACTTGACCATATTTCATTACATCATCATATAAATTATTTATTTCATCTCTTAATTGCGTTGTACTTTGTTCATAATTTTCAATTTTAAATATTTCATCATCAATTTTATCTCTATATTTTATTAATTCGGCTATACTCTTACCATATTTACGATTTAAATCTGTGAGTACATTTAAACGTGATTCATAGTCATTTAATAATGACTCATCAAAATCATTTGATGTTAATTCATTATATAACTCATGTTTGTAGTCTTCCAATGTATAATACATTTGATCTAGTTCTTCACTAAACGATGTATATTTATCAGGAATAATATCATTAATATGTTGAATCTCTTGATTGAGTTCATATATTTTATCCGTAATGTTCTCTTCACTGCTCAGTAAGAAATGTGCTTTATTAAGACTTTCGTTAATCTTTTCATGATTTTGAAGCATTTTAATTTCTTTATTTAAAAAGTCAATTTCATCTTCTTTTAAGTCTGCATCTTGTAATTCATCACGTTGGAATTTTATTAAATCTAATCGTTGTAGTAATGCTTGATCTTGAGATTCTAATTTTTCTAATTCTTGCTTTTTCGAACGATAAGAATGAAAAGCTTTTTCAAATTGATCAATTTCTGATTGATAAGTCCCATCCGCAAAATCATCAAGCAGAGATAAGTGATACTTAGGCTTTAATAATACTTGCGTCTCATGTTGTCCGTGTATATCCAATAATTCTTGCATGACGGTTTTTAAATCAGATAAAGTAACATTTTGATTATTTAATTTACAAATACTTTTACCAGATGAGAAGATTTCTCTTTTTACAAACAAAAAATCTTCATCGTAATCAATATCTAACTCATTTAAGATTTTATTTACGTTTGGTACATTATCAATATCAAATACGCCTTCTATAGTCGCCTTTTGCTCACCATGTCTTACAAAGCTTTGCGATGCTCTTGCACCTACTAATTGGCCGATTGCATCTATAATGATAGATTTACCAGCGCCTGTTTCACCACTTAATACAGTTAGTCCATCTGAAAAATTTATTTCTAAAGATTCAATTATAGCGAATTGTTTAATCGTAAGTGCTTGTAACATAGTATTTAAAATCTCCTTTAAAGCATATTAAAAATTCTATCAGTGATAACTTCAGCAGCATCTGTATCTTTACATATGATAAGACAAGTATCATCTCCACAAATAGTACCAATAACTTCTGTCCAATCAATTTGATCAATGATTGCCCCAATTGATTGAGCATTGCCTGGTAATGTCTTTAATACTAATAAATTATCCGCACCATCAATTTTAACGAATGAATCCATTAAATATCTACCTAATTTATCAATCGGATGATATTTTCTATCTCTAGGTAAACTATAAATGTATTGACCAGAAGGAGCTGGAACTTTTATTAGTTGTAATTCTTTTATATCACGAGAAATCGTAGCTTGTGTAATATTCAATTCGTATTCATTTAATCGCTTTACGAGCTCTTCTTGAGTTTCTATTTGTTCATTAGAAATTATTTCTCTTATCTTAATTTGACGCATTGTTTTGTTCGCCATTTCATACACCTCTGTTAATGAATATTTATACACTTATAATAGCATAAAATTAACAAAAATAGTAATGTAAGCGCTATTAATATATTAAAAGACGCTTTAGAACTACTAAAGCGTCACTTTCAAT
>NZ_RXWZ01000150.1 GCF_003970575.1 Mammaliicoccus fleurettii | reverse complement strand
ATTTAAAGGTATAATTTTTTATATTGAATTACAATAAGATATATAAGTTAATTATGAACCTTTGGTGAAAATAGGATAAATATGTAATAAATGACTTGAAAATGTAATATTAAAATACTCAAAAAATTCAGTATAAAATGTTAAAATTGATGAAACAGGATGAGGTGAGTGAGTATGTTAAGTAATTTAAAATTATACAACGATAAAAAAGATCGTAAACAAATAATTAAACAATTCTATAATGGTTTGAATCAAGAAAATTTCCATGAAGCTGTAACAAGTTTAGAAGAGAGAAAACATAAAGTTTTCCCACATGGTGCAGTATATTTTAAAAATGATTTACCCACAGAAAAACAAAACGAACTAAACTTAAGCAAATCAGATGGTTTGTTTATAATTGATTATGATGGAACTCAAGAGGCTGCAATAATTCCATTACAAGTCATAGTGCAATTTCTTGCTTCAAATAGAGAGCAAATAGCGAAAGATAAAGCGCTTAGTCTAATCCAATTAGAAAATATTATCGATCGTTTAGAATTGACACTTAAATCAGAAGAATTATAATTATCATAAAAGGCTGGACAATTTAATCGTCTCAGCCTCTTTATTTTTTAGAACGGAGTGAAGAATATGTACGAAGCAATTATATTTGATTTTGACGGCACAATTATAGATACAGAAATAAACTTATTTAACACTTTAAATAAACATATTATTAATAAAAATAACGAACCAATAAGTTTAGAAGAATACAAAAGTTCTATAGGTTCTGTTTCTAAAGAATTAGATAATAAAATCCTAAATGCACTAGGTTCTGAGTTAGCTTTAGAAGAAATGTTTAAAGATCATTATGAAGGAACAAAATCACTATCTATGAAACCAGTTGTTAAAGACTTGATTGAATATGGACATAAAAACCATTTGAAAATGGGGATAGCAACAAGTAGTTATAAAGAACATATTATGCCAAACGTTTTAAGGTTAGAATTAGATGAATATATTGATGTTGTAAAAGGGCGTGAAGATGTTGCATTTGTAAAACCAAATCCAGAACTATATATTCAAGCAGCACATGATCTTCAAGTTAAACCAAATAAATGCTTAGCAATTGAAGATACAACAAATGGGGCACAAGCGGCTATTGATGCTGGTATGGATGTGATTGTCATTACACATGAAATAACAGAAGATTTGAATTTTGATGATTTAAAGATATTAAATAAAGATATAGAAGCAAAAGAAATTATAGACCTCTATTTATAGAAAGCATACTGTTGTCTAAATGTATGAGGTGTCATATTTCGATGCTTTTTAAATAATTTTGTAAAATGAGCTTGATCACAGAAACCATAATCAATTGCGATATGTGCAATTGATTTTTGTGGATTATTAAGTAATTCAACTGAAGCCTCAAATAGTCTAACAATCATAGAGTCTTTGTGATAGCAACAATGAATATTTTTAGGTTTTAATTTTTGTTCTGTTAAATCCATAACTTCATTTATACTTTTTGACAAAATATTTAATATCGTAATAATACTAAATGAAATTTGAGTGTTTAAACTTGAGGCATTAAAAGGTGAGTGTTGAGCTAAAAGGTGTAGATGTTTTTTTGTTGTAGCGTCATTTTTTAAATGAGATAGTTTAGAATAATCTATTGATAATAAACGAGGGTAAATATTATTTGCCAACGTTAAAATCAGAAAATAATTTAATGTGAGAATAATTACAGAACCAGATAAAGCATTGATATAACTATATTCATCAAAAGGTACGATACAACAAAAACCTTTTTTAAAATGAGATATTTTGTTTAATGAGTGATAGAACACTTGAATTTCTCCATCTGTTACGTAAATTATTGATAAATGCTCATAATTATAAATATATATATCCTCATTATGAATTTGATTCACTTCAAATGTAAACATTATATAATTCCCTTCATAGTCTGATTTCTAAAAATTTAACAACGCTTACTTTATTTAATGTTATAATTATAATATTAATGACTTTTTAGAGGTGTACAATGAATAATGAACAATACAAATCCATTGTTTATAAAAAATTATGGTTTATAAATAAAAAAGAAAAAAATATAGCTAAAGAAAAGTTAAATGTTAATGGAGAAGAACGTTTACTTGAAAAGTATGGTAAACCTAGTAAGTTTGTAAATCATTTTGTAGAAGATGAAATAATAGAAAAAGCATCACCACCAAGTAGCTTTTATAAAGTATTCACTTTAGGTGGATTGCTATTTGGCAACGTACTTATGGCAGGTATTCTCATTACTGCTGCATTGTTAGTGTTAGGGACATTTACTTTATACTTTACTAAACCAATAAGTACTGCACTGACTTTGCAATTACTATATCTTGTAATTGGTATCATTTTATTTTTCATTGGATACAAAGGAATTAAATGGGTTAATGCTTATTTTACAAGGCGTTTACTTATAGCTAGAAGATTTAAAGATTTAATGTAGATTAACTAGGGGGTGTCGTAGATGAGCTTGTTATATTTTGATGAATGGCGTGATACACGTGCTACGATTAGGTATATAGCACAAATAATGGGGAAATGTTGTTTAGCTGTAAAAGAACCTGAACCGTTATATAAACACGTGATGTTAACCGTTAATCAAGTAGGGTTATCTACAAGCGTATTAAAAAAAGATGGGCATGAGTTTGAAATCAATTTAGACTTATTAGATCAGCTATTAATCATTATAATAGATGGAAAAGAAGAATCTATTATTTTAGAATCTGGACAAACTATTAAAGAATATTACGATTTTGTATTTGATACACTGTCTGACAACGGAATAAATATTAAAATTAATACGAAACCATATAATATTCCTTATGAAAAAACATTGGAGCAGGATGATAAAGAACGCGTATTTAATCCTAAAACAGCATATCATGCATTAAGACTTATGCAACAAGCTCAGTATGACCATTACCAATTTTTACATTCAAGAAATATTAAAGATGTTAAAACAGGGTTGTTTTGGGATAAATTTGATATCACGTCTATATTTTATATAGAAGGTAATCAAGATTATACAGTTTCTTTATGCTATTATTTTGGAGATAAATATAGAGAATCTCCTTATTATATTATAAAGATTAATCCATTTAAGCAAGATAAAATTAACTTAAAACAAGTAGAGCCTTCTTATGCAGAATATAATGGTAAAGATGGTAGCTTCTTAATATATGAAGAAGATTTACAAAGCATCATAAGAAGAGATGAAGTGTTACTTACTTTCTTTAACAGTGCATATCAAGCATTGTTATCAGGTGTAAGCAGTAAACTAACACATAACGAACAATAAAAAGCAGCCAGACAATGAAACATTCATTATCTGGCTGTTTTTTGTATATAAATTTATTGCTTGAATATGTGATGTTTTTGATATTGTATGAGCCTTAATGATTCTCCCATTTTCTTAGTTATGGTATGAAAATCATGTTTTATAATTTTTGAGGTGTCATTATTAAATAAGAGTCTTGTATAACATTTGTACGCTTCAATATTAGTAATATGCTTACTATTTATCATCATATAATTAATATGATTTTTAGCACTCGTTGGAAAAAGAACAAAATCTTGAGATGCATAAATCATAACAGGGATGAGTTTTGAAATTTTGAGTATATGTTTTGCATATTGTTCTCTTGATTTCATATTCGCACCCTCAATTTTTAATGCATCGTTTAAAAGTAAATGAATAGAAAGATTCGTATTTAAAATTGAATGATCTATATATTCGATTTGGTATTTATATTTAGGATTTTTTGAGTGTTGAATGACTGTCATATTTGGGTTGATATTCATCATTGTTAAGTCACCTCTATTAGTGATAATACTAATAATGGAAAGTTATTGATTGTATTGTGATGACATATCATTGTACCTAAAATAAAAAATGACATTTCAACTTATTTCTAGCGTTCTTTCTATAATACTTGATTGTCGATTCACTTTTATTGAAATGAATTGCAATCTCTTGAGTTGAAAATCCTTGTAACGTTAGTTTAAACCACAATAGTTCCTCTGGTGATAAAATTTCAAGCATGCTATACATTTCACAATTATAATGTTCAACAAAACTTTGGTCTAACATAATATCATGAGAAGTAGGTATGAAGCGGTTCATTTCTTTGCTGTTTTTTCTTATACAATCAATTAAATAGAACTTTAATTTAGTATAGATATATTTATCCATCGTATTTGTTTTTGATTTATCAAACGTTTTTAATAAATCCCATAGCTTTATAAGTAAGAGTTGGAAATAATCATCATAGCAATATTTTATATTGTAACGGTGTAGTAA
>NZ_RXWZ01000149.1 GCF_003970575.1 Mammaliicoccus fleurettii | reverse complement strand
ACGAAATTAGCATCATGCTAGCAAGTTAAGCGAACACTGACATGATAAATTAGTGGTTAGCTATATTTTTTTACTTTGCAACAGAACCAAATTTTTTATATTTGGAAACAAAAAGAGTATTTAGTGAGTGAATTGCATGATTTAACAGAACAAGAAAAAAGAGAATTAAATCATCAAATGATTGATGAAATTGAAGAAGAAACATAAAGTGTTGGTCTTAGACTGACACTTTTTTATTGTTAAATATATGGTTGCCTGCCCCTGTGGGAACTATAAAAAAATGTATGCAAATTAATTTGCATGTAACTGGGCAGTGTCTTAAAAAATCGACACTGGTTTTTAGAAAAAATCATTTTGTGAAATCAAAATATATTTATTTGGCTCATATTTGCGTTTT
>NZ_RXWZ01000148.1 GCF_003970575.1 Mammaliicoccus fleurettii | reverse complement strand
ATTAATATCGATCTTCATTAAATGAAATTGAAGTCATTTCTATAACGAGGATAGATTTAGCACCAAGTATTTTTAGTTGTTGTACTAAATCATCAATTTCAGTTTTATGTCTAAGTCTTTCTACAAAAACAATTATTTCTTCATATTGATCAATATTTAAATTATAAAGGTAATGTGTAATTGTTCTTTCTAAAGGAGACATAAAGCTTATTTTTTTATTTGAATGTTTCAATGTACTTAAATCAAAATTAAACCTTGTTGTTCCTTGAACATTTATATTTTTACCAGGTAAATAACGAGCAATCTGTAATGGGATATACAAGAATTCACCAACACCGATAACAAGTTTCGGTGAATCATCTAATAAATCGTTTAATAATTCTCCCATTCGTTGAAATAGCTCTTCAGAGATTTGTTGTTCTTTACCGGTTAATGTAAATCTACCTGTTGAAATAAAGTATGGATTGTCATGTATCGTACCATCACGTAACATGTTTTGTGCTTTTACGATAAAATGATCGTTAATAACATTTCTTAAAGAATGATATTGTACTTTAGTTTCATGTTGTTCATTTTTAAGAAGTTGGTTTTGAATTAAATTTTCTGTTGAATTATCTTTTTCTTGTATTTCTACATTGAAAGTCATAAGCGATATAATATTGATTTTTATATTTAAAGACTTTTCGAGACTAGAGAAAGCTTCTTTTACACTTGCTGATCTTAAATCTATAGGGGTTAAAACAGTGAATGTTTCTCTTTCAGGGTATTTATCATAAATCTTTTTAATTAGGTTTAATACGGATAAACCATTTAATAAATGGTTATCAATAATTGCAATTCGTTCATCATTATCAAAAAAGTCTTTATCTTTTGTATAGAAAAATAAACGGTCAAGTGGATCGACTATATCATCATGATATAATAAAGGTGGATGTGATATGATCTTATCTCTTGTTGATGCTAAAAACATGACATCGTCTTCGAATAAACTGAAAATGGATTGCCCTAAATTCACTGCACGTTCACTTAATCCAAGGAAGCGTGTCGGCGGATAGTGACCGAGTTTGTTCGCTTCTACTGTGTTTAAAGCTTGAATCATTTTGCCACGATTTTTACTATTGATTGCTTTAGCTATATTATGAATACGTTCATCTGTTTCACCAGTTAAAGATTCATGATATAAAAAGCCTAGTAATAAACCAATAAGTAAGGGGTGTTCAGGATATAGCCCTCTAGAATAACCTAAACAAGGTGATACAGGGATAAAAGGGAAATCTGATTGTTCTTCTTGAGTTATTGCTAACATTTCGTCAATTTCAAAATCGAATCTATTTTTTACGACCTTTACTTCAACTTGTTGCTCATTATCTAAAGGAAAAACTTTGCTTACGTGGGACATATCATTACTCCTTTATTTGCTTGTATGTGTCCATTCATGACTATGTTTTTTTCTTTTTATATGCGCATATATTTGGTCTGCTGCATAGTCTTGATTTGTATAAACAGTAATGTCAAAGAATGCTTGGTTGTCCTCAAATGGTTCATTCAAATATAAATCTTTCAGATGATCAAATAAGGATTGCATCTGTTCTCTTGTTAAACTTGTATATTCTCTTAATGTTTTTTTAACGAGTTGAGGTTGTTTGTCATAAATACTTTGAACCACAATTACAAAGCGCTCATCTTGTTTCATAACGTCATCAAATAAATTAGTTTGGCCAGCCATTATTACACCTTCTTTTTATCATTATTAATTATTTATATTCATTATACTATATATGTTGTGATATGAAAAAGTTCAATAAAATTTAAGAAGTTGGTATTTGAAATATAAAAAAACACCCACTCAAAATATAAATGAGTGGGTGTTTAAACGATTACTATTTATTATCATAATTATGTTTAGTTAAATCTATATCTTCAAGTTTGATAATTTTAGATTTCGTTACAAATTTATGAATGAAGTAAACAATAATTCCTAAAATAATTGGTAAGAACGATTCAATTAATACAGGATAATTTAAAGTCATTATACTGTCAAAGGATTGTCCGATTAATAAGAAAGCAATGACAGCAATAACAATAATCGGTCCTAACGGATATAATGGTGCTTTATACTCTAAAGTATCAGTTGCTGATTGTCCTTGTTTTTTAATAGCCATTCTTAGTCTAATATGACTAATGATACTCATTAACCAAACGAGTGTTACAAGTGCACCTAACATATTTAATAATCTGTAATAACCATCAGTGTTAATAGTTGCATAAATGATTGATATGAAGATTAAAGCGATAGTTACACATAATGATATAAAAGGCATGTTATTTTTGTTTAAATTATTAATGAATTTTGGTGCTTGTTTATGTTGTGCTAATGAATAAAGTAATCTACTAGTAGCATATAATCCTGAATTACCCGCAGAAATAAGCGCTGTTAAGATTACAGCATTGATAATTGAAGCTGCAAACGCAATACCAACTCTATCAAAAACAATAGTAAAAGGACTTTGTGTTACTGTATTTGATTTATTTAATAATAATGGGTCAGTATACGGAATAATTGCTGCAATTACTGCAATTGCTAAAATATAAAACAATAAGATTCTCCAAAATACTTTTCTAATTGCTTTAGGCATTGATTCTTTTGGATTTTCAGATTCTCCGGCAGTTACTGCAACAACTTCTGTACCACCAAAGCTAAATCCTGCAACAAGAAGTACACCTAAAAATCCTGAAATACCATTTACAAATGGTGCTTCTTTATAAGTGAAGTTTGATAATCCAAGTGGTTCATTACCACCTAAAATACCGAAGATTACAAGTACACCTACAATTAAAAAGATAATAATAGTTGCAACTTTAATAAAACTTAACCAATATTCAGCTTCCCCGAAAGCTTTAACAGTAAAGGCATTGAGTAAAAATAAAATAACTAGAAAAATAATGCTCCATATAAATGGGTTTACATTTTGGAAGACTTCCCAATAAGTAATGATTTTTGCAGCAGTTAAAATGTCTACACTTGTAACGAGTGCCCATATAATCCAATATAGCCAACCAACTGTAAAACCAGCAGAGCGATCAATAAATCGACTAGAATAAGCACTAAATGATCCCGACACTGGATAAAAAGTTGCTAATTCTCCAATTGCGGTCATTAAAAAGTAAAGCATAACACCAATAATAGAATATGCTATTAGTGCACCACCAGGTCCAGCTTGAGTAATGACAGCACCACTTGCCATAAACAATCCCGTACCAATTGATCCACCGATGGCAATCATTGATATATGTCTTGTCTTTAATCCACGTTTCATTTCTTCCATATAGTTCACCATACTTTCTACATTTACGATTATTCTGAAATTAAAATATACATTATATTTTATTAGTAATTCATGAAATAAGCAACATAAATTTTAACGCATAAATGCTTTAAAGTGATAAAATGTATTTATAAATAAAAAAGTCATTTCAAAGAAATGACTTTTTGTGTCGTATATCTTCTTATTACAATAAGAAATTACTTAGTTTCACGATGTAAAGTGTGACGACCTAATCTTGGACAATATTTTTTCATTTCAATACGTTCAGGGTTAGTACGTTTGTTTTTAGTAGAAATATAATTTCTATCGCCACATTCAGTACATGCTAACGTGATATTAACACGCATGTTCATCAGCCTTTCTATTTAGTAATCATTACGCTTTATAATTTTATCATATTTTAAATTTGTTATCAATATGTAAAATTTTGTTTCAGTAAGATTGCGATATTATGTTTAAAAGCGTATATTGTTATAATTAATGAAAATACTTATTTAGGAGTTATTAGATGAAAAAAATATATCAAATGATTTTTATGATGCTTGCAATTTTGGTAGTCGTATCAGGTTGTGGGAATCAAAACTCTAAAAATGATAAATTAAAAATTTATGCTACAAATTATCCATATGAAAGTTTTGCTAAACAAATTGGAGGAGAACATGTTGAAGTAGATTCAATATATCCAAGTGGTACAGATTTACATAATTATGAACCAACTCAAAAAGAAATGATCAATGTTGCTAAAAGTGACCTTTTTATATTTTCTTCTAAAGAACTTGATCCTGTGGCAAAAAAGATAAGTTCTACCATTAAAAATAAAGAATATAAATTAGAAGCTATTCCAAATTTAAAAGGTAATGATATTTTAGAACATCATCACGAGCATGGGGAAGAACATAACCATAAAGAAGAACCAGAAAATAAGCAGGACCCACATATTTGGCTAGATCCAATTGCAAATAAAGAAGCAGCTAAATCGATTAAGAATAAGCTTGTCCAAAAAGATCCAGACCATAAAAATGATTATGAGAATAATTATAAGAAGTTAATTAAGGATATTGAAGAAATAGATCATAAATTAAAGACCGTTACGGAAAGTCCGAAAAGAGATACAATATTTATCTCTCATGATTCTTTAGGTTACCTAGCAAATAGATACCATTTTAAACAAACGGGTGTAACAGGTATGAATAATGAAGAACCAAGTCAAAAAGAAATTTTGGAAATTATAAAAAATATTAATCAAGCAAAAACACCATATATATTGTATGAGCAAAATGTAAGTTCTAAAATTACAGATATAATAAAGAAAGATACTAATAGTAAACCGCTGAAATTCCACAATTTAGAAGTGTTAACTAAAAAAGAAAATAAGCAGAAAAATATTTCGTACCAAACTTTAATGGAGAAAAATATAAAAACGCTTGATAAAGCATTAAATAAATAATAAATATAGTCAGTTTTCGTTTACTTTTACCAACTAACCATGTATAGTAACTATTGGATTATTATTAATAGATTTGAAAGAGGTCATTGATATGAAAATTTTTGATTATGAAGATGTACAATTAATACCAAATAAATGTATAGTAGAAAGTCGCTCAGAATGCGATACTACTGTTAAATTCGGTCCAAAAACATTTAAATTACCGGTAGTACCCGCTAACATGCAAACAGTTATGAATGAAGAACTAGCTGAGTGGTTTGCTAGTAATGATTATTTTTATATCATGCATCGTTTTGATGAGGAAGCACGTATTCCATTTATCAAAAAAATGCAAAGTCAAAACTTATTTGCATCTATATCTGTAGGTGCAAAAGACACTGAATATACTTTTGTTGAACAACTATCTAATGAGGGACTTGTTCCTGAATATATAACAATAGATATAGCACACGGTCATTCTGAACAAGTTATTAGAATGATTAAACACATCAAACAACATATACCAGAAACATTTGTAATTGCTGGTAATGTAGGTACTCCTGAAGGTGTTCGTGAGTTAGAAAATGCTGGCGCTGATGCTACTAAAGTAGGAATCGGACCAGGAAGAGTATGTATCACTAAAATTAAAACTGGATTCGGCACTGGTGGATGGCAATTAGCTGCTATTAATTCATGTAGTAAAGCTGCTAGAAAACCTATGATTGCTGATGGTGGAATTAGAACAAATGGTGACATAGCAAAATCAATTAGATTTGGTGCAAGCATGGTAATGGTTGGTTCATTGTTTGCTGCACATGAAGAATCACCTGGTGAAACAGTTGAATTAGAAGGCAAATTATATAAAGAGTATTTTGGTAGTGCATCAGAATTTCAAAAAGGTGAACGTAAAAACGTTGAGGGTAAAAAAATGTTTGTAGAACATAAAGGCTCTTTAAAAGATACTTTAGTTGAGATAGAACAAGATTTACAAAGTTCAATTTCATATGCTGGTGGAAAAGACTTACATTCTATCACTAAAGTGGATTACGTAATTGTTCGAAATTCAATATTTAATGGTGACCGCGACTAAATATAGGTGAGGTGACGACTTGAAAAAAGTATTTTATTTATTTTTATTATTGTTATTTATAACACTTATCAAGCCTGTCCCTGAATCAGATTTATCTAGACAAATTCAACAAAAAGTATTGAATGTTCAACAAGGACTACAACATGAACAGTCAACAAGCAAAGTTGAACTTAAGACACCAAATGACCAAGAGTTTGCGATTAATAATATTCAAATCAATCAAACAAAAAGTGAAGTTGAAAAGAAACTTGGCAAACCTAAGCGGATAACCGCTAATGAGTATAACGAGAAATGGCATGTATATCATAATGATTATCATGAATTTGTAATGGTAAGTTATGATAATGACAAAGTAACAGGTTTATATACGAACCAAGACTTAATAACATCCCAAAAAGGTATCACAAGTAAAATGAACAAGGAAAAGGTTCGTTCGATTCTTGGTGAACCAGAAAAAGAAATAAATAAAGATAAAGTGAAGCTCATTCAAAATGATGAAGATTACGATGTTTTCAAATTTGATAATATCTATACAACCGTTTTTTATGATAAACATGAGAATAATCAAATTAAAGGTATAATGCAAATTGCATCATCAACTGAAGATAAACGTACGAACCAATATCATGCAGCATCTGATGATTATAAAATCGCATTAGAACTACAAAACTATGATCTTGTTAATGCTGAACGTGTTCAATTTGGCTTACCTACATTATCTTATAATGAAAATGTGAGTCAGACTGCAAGAAAGCATAGTCAAGATATGGTTGATAATGATTATTTTGATCATACAAATAAACAAGGTTTATCTCCATTTGACAGATTAGACAATGTTGGCTTTGATTATATAACAGCAGGTGAAAACTTAGCATATGGTCAAATAAGTAGTGTTTATGCACATCATGGTCTTATGAATTCGCTGGGACACAGAAAGAACATTTTAAATAAAGATTATAAAGAGTTAGGTGTAGGTGTTGATATAGGCGAAGATTTACAGCCTTATTGGACGGAAAACTACATCACACAGCAATAGAACAGAGATAAAAGCAGATTTTATCTTAGCAACTTTGATATAATTATATCGAGATAAGTCATTATTTCATATTTCCTTAAATGTTTAACACATGTTGTTTCTAATAATTTGATTGGTGGAATAACAATTAAAGGGGAAGTTTTACATGGAAAGTAAAGAAATAAAACGTAAAGATTTAGATGTATTAGAACGTATTAAAGAATTATTAAATAAAAAAGATGTTTCATAATTAATATGACATTAGCAAAAAGAACTCGATAACGGGAATATGAAAAAAAGGAGATGCATTTGCATCTCCTCAGAGTGTCGACAAAGTCTTAGACTTTGTCGGCATTTTTTTATGCGCATGCTTTCCGCGGGCATGTTCTCAGCCTGTAGTCTTCGAATCATGCTTTTCCCGCAGGAGTCAGCGCAAAAA
>NZ_RXWZ01000147.1 GCF_003970575.1 Mammaliicoccus fleurettii | reverse complement strand
CGTGAGCTATTAAGCCGACCATTCGACAAGTTTTGGGATTGTTAAGGGTTCCGAGGCTCAACGTCAATAAAGCAATTGGAATAAAGCAATAAAAGGAGTAGAATTTATTATTAATTTGGTTTTTTTAATCATCGTTTTCCACATAGTTTTTAAGATTAGATAGTTGGTTGTCCCAATATTTTTCAAAATATTTAATCCATTTTTCTACTTCGATTAATTTTTTTGGTTTAAGCTTGTATCTAGTTTCTTTGCCAGATTTTTTTTTAGTAACTAATTCTGCTTGATAAAGAATGTTTAAATGTTTATTTACTGCTGTTCGAGAAATATTAAAATCTTGAGTAATTGATTTAATAGATTTTTCGTTATCTGCAAGTAATTTTATAATTTTGCGACGTTTAGGATCTGCTATTGCTTGGAATACATCATATTTTGCTTTTGTATTATTCATTAGAATTTAGATACTTAGGAAGTTCAACTTTCACTATTTCATCCCAGCCGTCGTCCATAAATCCTTGCACAACAGGATGTGGTTGACCAAACTCTGTTTCTTTTCGTTCATCCCATCCAGAATGTATAAGTGTGAATTCTGTAGTATTATCATCTACTTTTTTTAGTTTGAATGTTATTTTCCAATCTTTTCCCCAATTAAAGCTTAAATTATCTTTAGGATTTAATTCTGTTACTTTACATGGAGATTCTCCAAATTCTCCGGCATATAGAGTGAATTCTTTTCCTAACTTGGCTTCGAAATCGTTTGGCATCCACCAAGATGTTATACCTTCTGATGTTGAGACAGCATCCCAGACTTTATCCTTATTTGCTTTTAATACTACTACTTTTTCTATCTGCGGCATTTCAGTATTGTTATTCATATATAAACCCTCCTCATTTTATATGACACCTTTTGGTGTTATATAAAATGTAACATATTTTGGGGATTGTGCAATGATTTTAGTTACTTAGTTTTATGGTTTTGAACTTCAAATTTTGGAGGATCTCGGGGATACCATGATTAAAAGGAAATTGGAATAAAATTATTAAGTTTGATAGGATTACCGTAAAAGAAACGAGGTGGAATTATGCTAAAAAAAGATATTGCTTTTTTATTATCTACGGGTAAATTCTCTGAAGCTAGTTCTTATTTATCAAAAGAAGTAAAATGGAATATTGTTAATGATCAAGAATTAAATGGTTTTATTGAAGTACAAAGATATTTTGAATCAGTTAGTGAATATTTTGATACTGTTGTTACTAATTTCAAGGTTGATGAAGTTATTGAAAACAAAGATAAAGTTGTTGTTGTTGGTACTGCGGAATTTTATAAAGATGATAAATTATTAAATGTTATAGAAGCTTGTGATGTGTATTTATTTGAAAATAATAAAGTTAAAGAATTGAAATCTTTTTGTATTTCGTTAGATAAGTTTAATAACAATTGAATTTGAATTTTATTTCATGAGTAGATAATTAATTCATATAAAAACTTAATCTAATTAGACCAAGTTCTTTGATAGTGTTATATTAAATAACAAATAAAAAAGAAGTCGTTCCACCCAACCGACCAAAGTTTAGGGAACGACTTACCAACTAAATGATGATTTAATTATATTTTGATGATACTTGATTATACCCAAAAACTCAAGATTTAAAATTATAGTTGGTAAGTAAAATTGGTTCTGTTGCAAAGTAAAAAAATATAGCTAACCACTAATTTATCATGTCAGTGTTCGCTTAACTTGCTAGCATGATGCTAATTTC
>NZ_RXWZ01000015.1 GCF_003970575.1 Mammaliicoccus fleurettii | reverse complement strand
AATCATAACAATACCAAAACAAATTAATAAAATATATATATACTTTATTAATACTTGTTGATTAATCTTAGTGTTAATAATATGTCCTACCCACAAAGTTATAATAAGTAATGGTAAAATCATAATGAGTAAATACCATAAAGAGCTCGACCAAAACCCAGAAACACCATGACTAAATACTATAAAACACCCCGTAATGAAAAAGTGAACTTGAGAAATATTCTTTAAATCTGTTACATGCCATTTTTTTAAAGTACCGTAAACAATAATGGGTACACCATGACTATTATATGCACTACCTAAGATACCTGAAACGAGTCCTGCTATATAATCATATAACTTCGGTATTTGTTTATTTATTTGATAGATGTTTCTATAATGATTGATTAAGTTTATGGTTCCGTACAATAAGATGAAAATACCTAATACTTTAATAATGACATCTTCATTTGCCCATTTAACGATTAATATACCAACTGGAGCACCAATAATTGAACCAACCAACAATCTTCTTACAATTGACCAATTGAGATTTCTTCTGCTCTTAATAAATACAGGAAATGCTACCAACAAACCAACAATTGCAACAATCGAAACTGATAATTTAAAATCAATACTAAAAAGTGACAATAATGGCATAGTGACTAATGCTTCACCAAAACCAAAAATACTACGCACTAATGCGCCTAATAGTATTGATACGATAACTAATATCAAAATTGTAAAATCCATAATATCCCCTTTATTAATACACTATTAAAAAAACACTATATTTCAGCTTATTTCAATAAAATTTGATAAAAGGCTAAATCCAGCCATTTATCAAATTTATAACCTACTTTTTCAAGTGTACCTATATGTTTAAAACCTTTTTGCTTATGTAAATGTATACTACCTTCATTAGATGAATCAATACCCGCAACCATTGTTTTATAGCCATCAACTTTCGCAAGTAAAATTAAATGATCTATTAATTGTGTAGCAATACCTTGCCTTCTAAATTTAGAACTTACATAAATAGAATGTTCAATCGTATATTGGTATGCTGCCCAATTTCTAAACGGACCATATGAGGCAAACCCAGCAATCTCATTATCCTTTTCATAAACTATAACAGGTAAACCAGATTCTACTTTACTATAGAACCATTTTTTTCTTTCCTCAAGATCTGTCTGTTCATAAGTATATACAGTTGTTGTATTTAAAATAGCATCATTATAAATATCTAAAATAAACTTCAAATCATCCTCAGTTGCATTTCTAATCATGACTTGACCTCCATCGCACCTCTAATTTATTTAATCATATCAATCCAACATGAAAAGTAAAGAGCTTATTATAATAAATGATATACTTATAAATATTAAAATATAACAAAATAATTAAAGGACTTGATGAGTTGTTTGAATCAATTACATTAACAGAAGAAATATTAAAGGAACTACACCTTATTGAAAATATGAAAATAGAACCATTAAATATTGAATATGAGAGTTGTCATTATCAAATAAATGATAAAACATATAGAAGTAGACGCGCAAAAAAGACACCAAATAAACAGGGTTACTTTGTAGTATTTTGGATAAAAGACGAAAATAATAAAAATAGACCTTACACATATGAAGAAACATTAGATAAACTTATCGTTACAATAATTGATGAAAGAAAAAAGGGGCAATTTGTTTTTCCTAAGGATCTATTATACAAGAAAAAAATAATAAGCAGTAACAACATAACAGGAAAAATGGCTATGAGAGTATATCCAACTTGGGAAGATAACTTAAACAAAACCGCTTCTCAAACACAAAAATGGCAAAAAGATTATTTTATAGATTTATCAGATAAAGTTGATATTAGAAGATTAACTGAATTATATTAGTAATTGGTTTAAGTCTAGTAAAAATTATTTATATTTCATTACTTATTACTTTAAAAGTAAAGTAGCAATACTAACCACTAGTGATGCTATACCAATTATTGCAGGTATACTAATTCCTATCCAAAATCTGGTTGTCGTAACTTTATTATCATTTATCTCATTTTTCAACTCACTAATCGCTGTTTTTATTTCTGACTTAAGTGACTTCTCAAGCATATTTAATTTGGTATCCATATGTTTTTGGTGTAGCTTGAATTCAGGTCTTGTTACATAATCGTTATTCATAAAGGTACCTCCAATTTGTAAAGTTTGTTTATGTAAGAATATAGTAACATAACACGCATATTATATTCTTTTTATTTTATATTATAATATTATAGAATTGAAATCAAGTTAATATCGTTAAATTTTTGTAATAAAAAACCCCCTCAAAGCATTGAGCTTTGAGGGGTTAAGCAATTAATATTGCTTCATATATTGTTCTCTTTCCCATTCAGATACTTGGGTACGGTAGTAATCCCATTCTAATGATTTAGATTGTATGAATTGGCGATAGATATGATTTCCTAATGCTTTTTTAACAACTGGATTTTCTTTCATTGCTTTAACAGCTGTATAAAGTGTTGAAGGAAGATCTTGAACGCCTACTGATTCACGTTCTTCTCTATCCATTTCATAGATGTTTTGATCTACTGATTCTGGAGGTGTTAATTTATTTTTAATTCCATCTAATCCAGCTTCTAAAATTGTAGCTAATGCTAAATATGGATTAGCTGCTGGGTCAACTGATCGAATTTCAACACGAGTTGATAATCCGCGTGACACTGGAATTCTCACTAATGGTGAACGGTTTTGTCCACTCCATGCAATATAACATGGTGCTTCATAACCTGGAACTAAACGCTTGTATGAATTTACTAATGGGTTACATACTGCTGTATATCCACGCGCATTTTTCAAGATACCTGCAATAAAGTGGAAAGCGTCATCTGTTAACTGCATTTCTCCATTTGGATCAAAGAAAGCATTTTCTTTACCATTGAATAAAGAAACGTTAAAGTGCATTCCGCTTCCGTTTACACCAAATAATGGTTTTGGCATGAATGTTGCATGCAAATTATGTTTACGAGCGATTGTTTTTACAACTAATTTGAATGTTTGAATGTTGTCACATGCTGTAATTGCATCAGCATATTTGAAATCTATTTCATGTTGACCTGGTGCTACTTCGTGATGACTTGCTTCGATATCAAAGCCCATATCTTCTAATTCTAATACGATATCACGACGACAGTTTTCACCTAAATCTGTTGGTGCTAAGTCAAAATAACCACCATTATCATTTAATTCTAATGTTGGTTCTCCTTTTTCATCTAATTTGAATAAGAAGAATTCTGGTTCAGGTCCTAAGTTGAAATCTGTAAATCCTAACTCTTCCATTTCAGCTAATACACGTTTTAAGTTTGTACGTGGATCACCAGGGAATGGATTACCGTCTGGACTATAAATATCACAAATTAATCGTGCTACTTTTCCTTTACCTGCTGTCCATGGGAAAATTACCCAAGTATCTAGGTCAGGACATAAATACATATCCGATTCTTCAATTCGCACGAATCCTTCAATTGAAGAACCGTCAAACATCATTTCATTGTTTAAAACTTTTTCTAATTGTGAAATTGGTACCTCTACGTTCTTGATTGTTCCTAAAATATCAGTAAATTGTAATCTTAAATAGCGTACGTTTTCTTCGTCAGCAAAACGAAAAATATCTTCCTTTGTAAATGTTTGTTTAGCCATGTGATTATCCTCCAGTTTTTATTTA
The DNA here is from genome assembly GCF_003970575.1 of Mammaliicoccus fleurettii. Classification (GTDB taxonomy): domain Bacteria; phylum Bacillota; class Bacilli; order Staphylococcales; family Staphylococcaceae; genus Mammaliicoccus; species Mammaliicoccus fleurettii. The sequence goes on along the minus strand of NZ_RXWZ01000015.1, from coordinate 25,596 downwards.
AAAAATCTTGATAAATCTCCACGATTAAGTTGTCCTTCTGTTTTAGAAGTTCCTCTAATTACACGTTCTCTCATCTTCAGTTCTTCATCAGAAAGGTCATTTTGTTCTTGTAAAAGAATTTGTTTTATACCTTTCATATTAAATCCCTTTTCGATAAGATTTTTAATTTCAAGTAATCGCTCTAAGTCATTTAAAGAAAATAACCGTTGATTACCTTCAGTCCTTTTGGGTGAGACTAGTTCGTTGCTTTCGTAATATCTGATTTGTCTTGCTGTTAGCTCAGTTAACTTAATCACTACACCAATGGGAAACACGGCCATGTTTCTTCTAATTATGTCTCTAGACAGCACGACCGCCTCCTTCATTTAAGAACTTAAAATAAATTTAGCACATAAATTTTCAGAAAACAAATAAATGTTAGAAAACCTTACATAAAATTAAAGTTTAACAAGTTGACTGTTTATTAAATTTTCTACCGCTCTTTTAATTGCAATTTTAACATGTTCATATGTTAATCCACCTTGTATATATGCTTCATATGGCGCTCTAATAGGACCATCTGCAGTTAATTCAATTGATGATCCTTGTATAAATGTACCTGCTGCCATAATGACATCATCTTCATAACCTGGCATATAACTAGGCAAAGGACTAAAATGCGCATTGATTGGGGATGCATGTTGAATCGACTGACAAAATGCTATCATTTGTTCTTTTGTTTCAAAAGTAACGGACTGTATAATATCTGTTCGCTTATCTTTATAGTGTGGTGTTGTTGTCATTTTTAATTTCTGTAATAATAGTGAAGTAAATAGTGCACCTTTTAAACTTTGACTGACTACATGTGGCGCTAGAAAGAAACCTTGATACATATCTGGCAAGTTTCCTAAAGATGCACCCGCTTCTTTGCCGATTCCTGGTGCTGTTAAACGATATCCACAACGTTCGATTAATTCTCTTTTACCTGTAATGTACCCGCCTATTTTTGCTAGTCCGCCACCTGGATTTTTAATAAGCGATCCTGCCATAATATCAGCACCTATTTCAATAGGTTCTCTATCTTCAACAAATTCTCCATAACAGTTGTCTACAAATATAATCATATCCGGATATTTCTTTTTTATATGTTTTATTGCATATTCAATTTGATCGATTGTTAATGAAGGTCTAGAGCTATACCCCTTTGATCTTTGGATTGCAATAACTTTTGTACATTCATTTATGCTTTTTAACACAGAATCTATGTCTATTTCATTATCTTTTAAAGGAACTTCATTATATAAAATACCTTGCTCCAAGAAACTTCCGATTCCGTTTCCATTAACGCCAATTACTTCTAACAGCGTATCATATGGTGTACCTGTTATATATAACAACTCTTCACCATATTTAAGCTGACTATTAAGTGCTAATGTGATAGCATGTGTGCCTGAAATAATTTGAGGTCTTACTAAACTATCTTCAGCTTTAAATACCCTACTATAAACATCTTCTAAATGATCCCTACCAATATCATCATAACCATAACCAGTTGTACCTACTAAATCAGATTCAGTAATTTTCACATCATGAAACGCATCTAATACTCTCTCTTGAGCAATTAATGCATTTTGTTCTATCTTATCAAAATATGGTCTTAATTCTGTTTCTACATCTGTAATTAAATTGTTTAATTTTTGTTCCATTTTTCAACCTCTTATTTCTGTTTATATCCTTTAACAAGATATGAATTTGATGCTTCATCAAAATCCATTGTCTCAACTAAAGTATGTGTTCTTTGCCAATATAATTGATCAGCATTTGATGACGGAATCGTCATTTCATAATATTCCATTGTTTCTTCTATCATTTGTACTAATTTTTCTTTCATTATAACTTTATCTTGAACATTTTTTGCAGAAACAAAAATTGAATGTTCTGAAACAGCTAAATGCGCTCCTTGAACCATATCTTTTTTATTAAATACAACGAGCATTGGGATATGTCCCATCTCTAACTGATTGACTAATGACATAACTGTTTCATATTGCTCCATATGATGTGGATGACTTGCATCAACTACATGAATTAACAATTGAGCATATTTCGCTTCTTCTAATGTTGATTTAAAAGCTGCAATAAGTGTCGTTGGTAACTTTTGAATAAAACCAACCGTATCTGAAATTATCACTTTAAATCCATTATTTATTGTAATTGCTCTTGATTTTGGATCTAGTGTTGCAAAAAGCAAATCTTGTTCAAACGTTTCGTCATTAGATAACTGATTGAACCATGAAGACTTACCAGCGTTTGTATACCCTATAAGTGCAACTTGATATGCTTGATTGTGCTGTCGTCGCTCTCTATATCTTGAGCGGTGTGAAACAATAGTTTCTAATTGATGCTTTATTTCATTCATTCTAGTCCGTATATGTCTTCTATCAGTTTCTAATTTTGTTTCACCAGGTCCTCTTGTGCCTATCCCTCCACCAAGTCGAGATAAACTTTTTCCGTGACCTGATAACCTTGTTAGCAAATAATCTAGTTGGGCTAACTCAACTTGTAATTGCCCTTCTCTACTAGATGCTCTTTGAGCGAAAATTTCTAGTATAAGCTGCGTTCTGTCGATTATTTTCGTATTAAATAACTCATCTAAATGTTTAGATTGTCCAGTTGTTAACTCGTCATTTGCAATTATGGCATTAACATTTAAGTCATTTAATTCTATATATTCAATCACTTCTTCAATTTTCCCTTTTCCAAAATAATACTGTTGGTCCGGTCTGTCTCTTTTTTGAGTGAATATTTCTATCACTTCAAGTTTACTTGTAGCCGCTAAAGATTCTAACTCATCAACTGTTGATTGAAAAGTAGCTTCATCAATTCTTTTATCTTGAAATGCTAATAAGATTACCTTCTCAGTATCATGTTTAGTAGATTTCATATCATTCTTCATTTTATCACGCTCTCTTTAATTATATTTTAACATATAAATCAGTATGCATATTGATATGACTTTTATAAATTTACGACTATAATGGAAATAAGAAAAGGAGTGATTGCAATGTCAATTTATGACTTCGAAGTTGCGAAAACAAACGGTGAGAGATATTCATTGTCTGAATATAAAGGGAAAGCAATTTTAATCGTTAATACTGCTAGTGAATGTGGTTTCACTCCACAATTTGAAGGATTAGAAGAGCTTTATCAAGATTATAAAGATAAAGGCTTTGTCGTACTTGGTTTCCCTTGTAATCAATTTGGCAATCAAGAACCTGGAGACTCATATGAAGCTTACCAAAACTGTAAATTAAACTTTGGTGTAACTTTTCCAATGCATGAAAAAATAAAAGTAAAAGGTTCTGAACAACATCCACTATATGAATACCTTACGCTTGCGAAAAAAGGTATATTAAATGGAGCTATTAAATGGAACTTTACTAAGTTTTTAGTAAACAAAGATGGTGAGGTCGTTAATCGCTTTTCTCCACAAAAAAGTCCAGATCAATTAAGAAGTTCAATAGAAGAATTATTATAAATTTAAGAGGTTCTAAGATAGTATATTAAACTACTATCTTAGAACCTCTTAATTACATCACAGGACTTTATTCATTGTCTTTATTTTCTTCGTCTTGTGTATCTACGAAAGTTGAAATAGCATGTTTGTAAATTAGATTTTCTTTCCCTTGAATATCTAAAAGTACAACATTATCGTCAAAGTTGACAATTTTGCCTTTCATTTGAAATCCATTCAGTAAAAAGACTGTTAATTCAGTACCATCTGATTTGAATTTCTCCAACAATACTTCTTGAATATTTTCTTTCTCTGCCATATGACTTTCCCCTTCACTTGGATAATTGGATTACGTTGTCTGCGATTTCTGATAAAGACTGTTTATCCCGTTGAAACCAAGTAACATTCATTTTATTTTTAAACCATGTCATTTGACGTTTGGCATATCTACGTGAATTTTGCTTGATTTGTTCTTTTGAAGTTTCTATATCTATTTCTCCCTTTACAACAGGTATTAATTCTTTGTATCCAATTGCTTGCATACTTTGAGAATTTTCATACCCTTTCTCAACAAGATTAGACACTTCTCTTAATAATCCTCGCTGCAACATCATGTCTACACGCATATTAATTCTTTCATATAATATTTCGCGCGACATTTCTATCCCAATTAATATTGTACTATATTTTCCAGAAAATGTCTGGCTTTTCTTTCGTTCACTTAAAGTTTTTTTTGTTTTTAAGTAATATTCAATTGACCTTTCAACTCTTTTGCGATTGTTTGGATGCACTGTTGACGCAGTTTCTGGATCAATTTGATAAAGATAGTCATGCAATTCATTATTTTTGAAATTAGATAATTTATTTAATTTATTATTTATAATTTCCATTTTTTCAGAACTTATTTCTTCTTCTTCAAGCTGATAATCATATAATACTGACTGAACATATAGCCCAGTTCCACCAACTAATATAGGTAACTTACCTCTATTATGAATATCCTCAACTACTTTTGTAAAATCTTGTTTAAACTTGTAGACAGAATAAGGTTCATCGGGTTCATAAACATCAATTAAATGATGGACTACACCCTCTTTTTCTTCTTCTGTAACTTTGGCAGTACCAATGTCCAAGCCTTTATATATTTGAAAAGCATCACCATTTATAATTTCACCATTTAAAGCTTTAGCCAATCTAATACTTAATTCAGTTTTCCCTACAGCTGTTGGTCCAACTATTGCAATTAATGGTTTATCATTCATTTGAAGATTCCTCTTTTTCTAATTGTTTAATTTGTAAATTCAACCAATTATATAAATGTTCATAAACGGCGTATTGATTCGTTTCAAATAAAACTTCATGACGTTTATTCTTATATAGTTGCACTGTGACATGTTTAACACCTGAACGTTTATAAATAGATGCTAATTGTTTAATACCTTGTCCAAAACCACCAAAATGATCTTCTTTACCTGATACAAGTAATATAGGCATATTTTTATTTTGCACCTTTATGAAATTTGATTTTTTAGTTTGGACTGTAGCTCTAACTGTCTCTAAAAGGATTTTGTGTGATACTGGAAATCCTGCAAATTTATCTTGCTCATATAGTTCACGGTTCTCATCACTTTGACTAATCCAATTATTATCTTTGTTTAAATCTTTATGTTGACGGTTAGTAGTTTTGAATGCAATATTGTTAATAAATTTAGACTTAGTACGACTTCCCAAAAATAAATTCACTACTTTTAGAGCGTATAAGTTCATTTTGCCGCGTAAATTCGAATAAACTACAGTACCAGATAAGATTAATATATCAACATCATCTGGGTAATCATGTACGAATTTTCTTGCAATTAGTGAACCCATTGAATGACCTAGTAATATATAAGGTAAATCAGGATTCAATTCATTTTTAAATGTATCTCTTATTTCTTTAGTATCATCAACTAAATCTTGTAATGAATTGAAATGACCTCTCGTTGATTCTTCAATGTTAATACCATGTCCACGATGATTATGACGAATAACATGATAGCCTCTTTTACATAAATACTCAACTATAGCGTCATATCTATCTTTATGCTCAGCTACACCGTGCAATATATGTATAATGCCTATAGGTTTTTCATCTGTTTTATCTATGGTAACTTCTAACGTCTGTTCTGTTGACAGAGTAATTCTATGATTAAAACGTCTCAAAGACATACGCCTCCCTTTTGAATCATTATATCAAATTCTATACTGCTTAAAAATATATTACCTGCTTTCTCTGATAAATAAAAAAGCTGAGACAATTAAATGTCTCAGCCTCATTTTTTTATGCGCATGCTTTTCCCGCAGGAGTCAGCGCAAAAAAATACCAAATATTAACAAATTATTTTATGATTGCTGGTTGATCGTTTGGATTAACCGCTTCTTTAATAGCTTGTTCTAATTCATCTTTATATAAACGTTTACTGTCATTATCATAATTTAATACTTTTGCCATTACTTCAACAATAGCATCTTTATGTTCTAATACGTAACTAATATCAAAGTATAAACGTCCTGAACGACGTACTAAGAAGTCTGTTGGTTTATGAACCATTTCTTTTTGAATACTATAAATCACTTCTGCGTATACTTCGATTGGCAAGTTTACATCCGCAACTTGTGTAGCGTGAGCAATTTCAAATACTTCGTCAACGTTTGAACCATATTTTCTAGCTAAATAACGTGCAGCATCTTCAGAAAGGTTGTAGTTTTTAGCTTCTTTAACTTTGCTTTCTACAAATGATTCATAATTTTTACTACCACCAACGTTACCACCAGAAATGTAAGTTTCTTTAGTGTTACAAGGTTTAAATGTTAATTTGTAATCTTCTTTAAGACGTTTACTTAATAAGTCAACAATGTCTTGAGCCATGTGACGGTAACCTGTTAATTTACCACCTGCAATTGTAAGTAATCCTGAGTCACCTTCCCATATTTCATCTTTACGAGATATTTCTGAAGGATCTTTACCTTTTTCAAAGATTAATGGTCTTACACCAGCCCATGTAGATTCTATATCTTTATCTTCAACTTTAACTGTTGGGAACATATAGTGAATCGCATCTATTAAATATTGACGGTCTTCTTCTGTAACTTTAGGTGATGATTTATCATTGTCATATATTGTATCAGTTGTACCAACATATGCTTTTCCGTCTCTAGGAATAGCAAAAATCATTCTGCCATCATTTTCAGTATCAAAGTAAACAGCTTGTTGTAATGGGAATTTACTTTGGTCGATGACAATATGAACACCTTTAGTTAATCTAAGTTGTTTATTGTTTGTTGAGTAATCTTTCCCTCTTACTTCATCTACCCATGGACCTGCTGCATTAATAACTCTTTTACCTTTAATTTCAAAAATTTCATTCTGTAATAAGTCAGTAGCTTCTATACCAGCAACTTTGTTCTTTTTGTTGTATAAAAATTTGTTTGATTTTGCATAGTTAATAATATCAGCACCGAATTCACGTGCACGTTTCATAACTTCAATTGTTAAACGAGCGTCGTCTGTACGGTATTCAACATAATAGCCACCCGCTTTTAAGCCATCTTGCTTAACTAGAGGTTCTTTGTTAATAGTTTCATCTCTATTTAACATTGTACGACGTTCTGATTTTTTAACTCCTGCTAAGAAATCATATACTTTTAAGCCGATAGAAGTTGTGAAAGGTCCCATACTTCCACCTTTATGCAATGGTAATAACATCCATTCTGGTGTTGTTACATGTGGTCCATTTTCATAAACAATTGCTCTTTCTTTTCCTGTTTCAGCAACTACGCCTACTTGGAATTGTTTTAAATAACGTAATCCACCGTGGACTAGTTTAGTACTTCTTGAACTTGTACCTTGAGCAAAGTCTTGCATTTCTACTAATGCTACTTTCATTCCACGTTGAGATGCATCTAATGCAATACCTGCACCAGTAATACCTCCACCTATAACGACTACATCATATTCTGTATTCTTAAGTTGATCTTTAACCTGGTTGCGGTTTAACGCTGATAATTGTTGCATAATCATTTCCTCCTATAAAATGTAAAAAAATGAGAGACTCATCCCTACAATAAATTGTACGAACAAAGCCTCTCACGTCTCTACGGAATATTAACTTACCTTAATGATAACACAACTTAATCTAATTTAAAAGCTTGAGTGGCTTTTACTGCAGTTTTCCAACCTTTGTAAAGTTTTTCTCTTTCTTCTTCTTCAAGTTCAGGTTTGAATTCTGTTTCTAATTTCCATCTTTGTTGTATTTCATCTTTTGATTTCCAGAAACCTACCGCTAATCCAGCTAAGTAAGCAGCACCTAGTGCAGTAGTTTCATTTACTTCAGGTCTTTCAACCGGTGTGTTTACAATATCTGCTTGGAATTGCATTAAGAAATTATTCTTAACTGCTCCGCCATCAACTCTTAATGTCTCAACATTAATACCAGAGTCTTTTTCCATTGCTTCTAACACATCTCTTGTTTGATAACATAATGACTCTAATGTTGCTCTAATGAAGTGTTCTTTTTCAGTACCACGTGTTAATCCGAAAATGGCACCCCTAGCATCAGCATCCCAATATGGTGTACCTAAACCAACGAATGCTGGTACAACATAAACGCCTTCAGTAGATTTAACACGTTTTGCGTATTCTTCTGAAGCTGGAGCAGATTTAATCATTCTTAATCCGTCTCTTAACCATTGGATTGCAGATCCAGATACAAAGATACTACCTTCAAGTGCATAGTTTACTTTTCCATCTAAACCATATGCTAATGTTGTAAGTAATCCACTATCAGATTTCACTGCTTTTTCACCTGTGTTCATTAACATGAAACCACCAGTACCATAAGTGTTCTTAACATCTCCACTTTCGAAACAAGCTTGGCCAAATAATGCAGCTTGTTGGTCACCAGCTACTCCAGCAATCGCAATTTTTTCACCGAAGAAATGATGTTCTTGTGTATAACCATAAACTTCACTTGATGGTTTAACTTCAGGTAACATTGATTTTGGAACATCAAGATATTCTAATAATTCTTCATCCCATTTTAAGTCGTAAATATTATACATCAATGTTCTACTTGCATTTGAATAGTCTGTTACATGCGTTTCTCCAGTAAATTTCCAAATTAGCCATGTATCAATTGTACCGAATAGTAAATCACCGTTTTCAGCTTTTTCTCTAGCACCTTCAACATTATCTAGAATCCATTTTACTTTTGTACCTGAGAAGTAAGGATCTAATAACAAACCTGTTTTCTCTTTAAATATTGGTTCTAAATCTCTAGATTTCAAATCTGCACATATGTCTTGTGTTTGTCTAGATTGCCAAACAATTGCATGGTATACAGGACGACCAGTATTTTTATCCCAAACAACTGCTGTTTCCCTTTGGTTAGTAATTCCGATACCTTCAATTTGGTTAGGACTAACGTTATTTTCATTCAACACACTAGAAATAACTGCTAGAACAGATGTCCAAATTTCGTTTGCATCATGTTCAACCCAACCGCCTTTTGGAAAGTATTGCTTAAATTCACGTTGGCTAACAAATTTGATAGTTCCCTCTTTATCAAATAGTATAGCTCTTGAACTTGTTGTACCTTGGTCAATTGATAAAATGTATTTTTCCATATTAAACACTCCTATAAATTTGTTTGTTACAGAATTTCAGAAACTTCACCTTTTAGTAACGCTTTATTCAATACAATACCGAATAATACGACAACAACTGTAAAGATGAGTGAGAAAATAACTAAACCATTAACAACCCCGTTAAATAAAATGTTGTACAATGCTGCACCAAGCATACCACCAGCAATAGGTCCTAAAATTGGAACAACTGCATATTTCCAGTTTGAACTTCCTTTACCTGGAATTGGTAATAACATATGCATAATACGTGGACCAATGTCACGAGCTGGGTTAATTGCATAACCAGTCGCACCACCTAAACTTAAACCAATCGCTACGATTAATAAACCTACGATAAGTGGATTTAAACCGTCAGTAAATTTATTAGCTCCTATAAACAATAATCCCATAACTAAGATCATAGTTCCAATAATCTCACTTAAGAAGTTGGCAACATAGTTTGGATATGAAGGTCCAGTAGAGAATACTGCTAATTTCGCACCTTGATCTTCAGTTTTTTTCCAATGTGGTAAATATGTAGCCCATACAAGTGCTGCACCAATCATGGCACCGATCATTTGAGCAATGATGAATGGAACAACTTTAGACCATGGGAATGATCCGTCAATTGCAAACCCAAGTGTTACTGCAGGATTTAAATGTGCTCCCGAAACATTACCAGCTGCATAAACACCTAGCATAACAGCAAGCCCCCAACCTAACGAAATAACGATCCAATCTGCACCTTTACCCAACGCACCTTTAAGGTTAACGTTAGCACATACACCGCCACCAAATAATATCAAAATGGCTGTACCAATTACTTCCGCTAAAAATTCACTCATATTAAACACCCTCCTAATATTTTTCGTGCTAATACATAAAAATCCCTCTACGAACTTACAACTATACCTATTATTCGCATAATTAATTATACAAATTTATCGCATAGTTTTTTTGTCATAGAGGGTCTCATTTACTCATCTCATATATTAACTTAATTAGAAGTATAATACTATATGAAAACGTTGTCAAATCAATTTACCAAATTGATGTATCACTAGACGTGATATATTGGGCACCGCTTTCAATAGCAAGTTCAATTTCTTGTTCCGTATTTATTAATCCACCAGCAATTATACGTTTACCTGTTTGGTCACTGATTTCTTTAATTACTTTAGTTGCAACACCTGGCAGAACTTCTACTAAGTCTGGATCCGACTGTTTAATCAATTCAATGCTTCTACTCAAGGCGGTACTATCTAAGATAAACACTCGTAATATCGTTAAAGTATTTAACTTTTTCGCACGTCTTATAATTTTTGATTTAGTTGAAATAATGCCATGTGGTTTATATTGTTGTATAACATATTCAACAGCAGCTTCATCATTAGATAAACCTTTTATAAGATCTATATGCAACATAACTTCTTTATCATGTTTTTTTATTTGTTCTAAAATCCCTTGCAAATGACCTATATGAGTATCTAATAATACGCAACGATCATAGTCCATCTTAAAGAATTTTTCCATATCTTTCATAGATCGAATAGCCGGTAATATATGTTTATTCATCTTATCCTCCTACATGACTCTTTTAAATAATTTTTCTAACTCATAAGTTGTTAATTCAATAATAATTGGTCTACCATGTGGACAAGTAAATGGATCAGTTGTATCTCTTAATTCATCAATCAAATGACTCATCTCATGATTTCTTAAGTAGTGATTAGCTTTAATTGATTTTTTACAACTCATCATAATGGCCGCATCTTCACGCAATTTTTTAATATCTACTTTTTCATGTTTTAATACATAATCAATCATATCTTTAATGATTTCTTCTGCTTCAATATGTGGCAACCAAACTGGATATTCACTAACCATATAATCATGATGTCCAATTGGTTCTAAGAATATGCCCGCTTCTTCTAAAGGATGCAAATATTTTTCAATAATCATATGTTCGTCTCTTGAAAAGTTAAATGTTAATGGCAACAATAAACTTTGAGTTTCATTCGTTACTTCCCCAATTTTCTCTTTAAAGAATTCATATTTTATACGTTCTTGAGCGGCGTGTTGGTCAATCATAAACATTCCTGTATCATTTTGAGCAATAATATATGTTCCATGTACTTGACCAACTACCTCCATATAAGGAACTCGCGGTGTATTTGATTTAGTCTCTTCATTTTGTCTTTGTTCATCATTGTCATTTGTATTTTCTATATCAACAGCGTGTTCGTATTCGTTATTATTAATCTCTGTTTTTTCAATATCAGCTTGCTCATCCTCATGTTGAATGTACGAATGTTCTGTGTTTGTATCTATATCTTCATTTATAAATGAATGGTTATCTTTTTTATCTTTAAATTGCCATTGCTGTGAGTTAGTACTATTCGTTGAATTTTGTTTGTAATTATTTTCAAACGTTTTATTGAATTCATTTGTTTCATCTATCGTGTCATTATCAATTTGACTTTGTTGTTTCACTTGTTCCTGACTACGTTTAGCTTCAAAATCTAACTTCTGCTGTTCAAAAATCTCTTTTTGTGATTTTTTAGGCTTATGGTTATCTAAAGAAGTGCCTGGTATTAGAGACATTCCTCTAAAGGCTTCTTTAATTTTGTTATTAATTAAATCATAAAGTAATTGTTCTTTTGAAAGTCTTACTTCTAGTTTAGTCGGATGTACGTTTACATCTACTAATATAGGATCCATTTCAATATTAATATAGACAATAGGATATCTGCCGATTGGTAAAAGTGTATGATAACCTTCGATGATAGCTTTATTTAGAACAAAATTCTTAATGTATCTACCATTAATAAAAATAGAAATATAATGTCTATTACTTCTCGTATGTTCAGGTTTGCAGACGTAACCTTTCATTACATAATCATCTGTTTCACCTTTGATTTCCACTAAATCTTTAGCTATTTTCATGCCATAAATTTCTGCCATCACTTCGTTCGTTTTACCAGATCCATTAGTTGACAGCACTGTTTTATCATCAGATACGAGATTAAATGAAATATTCGGATGGCTCATCGCCATTCTATTTACGATATCTGTAATCTTACCTAATTCTGTATATAGACTTTTAACATATTTCAACCTTGCTGGCGTATTATAAAATAAATCTTTCACAAGTATGTCTGTACCTTTTTTAGCTTTTGCCGGTTGTTGTTTAATAATTTCACCGTTTTCAACTTGTACTTCATGTCCAAGCATACCATCAGTACATGTCTTCATAGTCACTCTACTTACAGATGAAATACTCGCTAATGCTTCACCTCTAAAGCCTAAAGTACGTATGTGAAATAGGTCATAGTCATTATTTATTTTGCTTGTTGCGTGTCTTCCAAATGCTTTATTAATGTCTTCTTCTTCTATACCAGTTCCATTATCTACAACTCTAATTGATTGTATGCCTGATTCCTTTATAGTTATATCTATTTGAGTTGCTTGTGCATCTACTGCATTTTCCAATAATTCTTTCACGACAGAAGCAGGTCTTTCTACAACTTCTCCAGCGGCAATTTTATTGGCTAAAGATAATTCAAGCTCTTTAATTTTTCCCAATGCACTCACACTTTCTATTTAAGTTGATTTTGTAATTCTTGAATTTTTGTTAATGCTTCTATAGGCGTTATATTCATCAAATCTATTGATTTAATTTTCTTCTCGATTTCAGACGGGCTATGTTCTTCAAACAATTGGAATGCAGGTTGGTCAAATTTTTCAACTTTACGTTCTACTTTTGTATGAGATTCTAATTCCTGAAGAATAGTATGTGCTCTTTCTATAATTTCATCAGGCAAATCAGTTAATTTTGCAACATGTATACCATAACTTTGGTCAACCGCGCCTTCTTTAACTTTATGCAAGAAAATGAGTTCTCCTTGGTATTCTTGTGCTGCAACGTGAATATTTTTAAGTCCAGATAAAGTTTCATCAAGATGTGTAAGTTCATGATAGTGTGTAGAAAATAATGTCTTTGCCTTTGTATGATGATGTACATACTCAATCATAGATTGCGCTAATGCCAATCCATCAAATGTTGATGTACCTCTACCAATTTCATCAAAAATAATTAAACTGTCTTCTGTTGCACCAACCATTGCTTTTTCCGCTTCTAACATTTCAACCATAAATGTACTTTTACCTGATACTAAATCATCTGCAGCACCAATTCTTGTAAATATTTGATCAAATATAGGTAATTGCGCGTAATCTGCAGGTACATATGCACCCATTTGAGCCATAATGCTTATAATCGCAATTTGTCGCATATAAGTACTTTTACCAGACATATTTGGGCCAGTTATTAAGTATATAAACCCTTCTTGATCTAAATAGCAGTCATTAGGCACATAATCATTATGATCCATTACTCTCTCAACAACTGGATGACGAGATGATTTTAATGATAAAGTTTTGTCTTCACTAAATATTGGTCTTGTGTAACGATTTTTTTGTGCTATTTCAGCAAAACTTTGTAGACAATCTATCTCTGATAACAATTTCGCTTGTGTTTGTAATTGTTCAGTAAATGCCTTAACTTTCTGTCTTAATTCAAGGAATAACTGATATTCTAATGCTATCGCTTTATCCTCTGCACCTAAAATAATAGATTCTTTTTCTTTAAGTTCTTCCGTAATAAATCTTTCAGCATTTGATAATGTCTGTTTACGTTGATAACCGAGTGCATCAGTATCTATGTTATTTAAATTAGCTCTAGTAATTTCTATATAATATCCGAAAACTTTATTAAAGCTTACTTTTAATGATTTCACACCGGTTCTTTCTCTTTCTTTCAACTGTAACTCTGCAATCCATTGTTTACCATTTGTAGATGCTTCTTTATATTGATCAAGTGTTTCATGGTATCCTTTTTTAAATATTCCACCTTCTTTTACTGAGATTGGCGGATCTTCAACTAAGCTTTCTTCAAGTAAATGTTCTAAATCTCTTAACGGTTTAAGCTCTTTAAATCTTTCAATTGAATTTGAATCTAGTCTTTCTATAATTTCCTTAATATACGGAATTTGTTTTATTGAATAATTTAATTGAATTAAGTCTTTAGCATTCACATTACCATAACTTACTCTTCCAACTAGTCTTTCTATATCATATACCATATTCAAGTAACTTCTTAACTCATCACGTTCAATAAATCCGTTGACCAATAGTTCAACAGCATCTAATCTTTGTTCAATATCTCGTTGTTTAATTAATGGTCTATCAATCCATTGTTTTAATCTTCTTGCTCCCATTGGCGTTTTTGTATCATCCATTAACCATAAAAGTGTTCCTTTTTTTGATTTAAGTCTAATACTTTCAGTTAATTCAAGATTTCTTTTAGCATAAAAATCCATTTTCATATAATCTAGTGCTCTATACACCACAACTTCTTCTATATGAGGCATATCTCTTTTACCATTATCATGGATATAATTTAATAAATAATTTAATGATTTCTTTTGAGCTTGAGAAGTATTAGTTACAACTTCGTAATCACGTTCATCATAACTATCTACAACAGTGATTGTTTCAGTTATAAGTTGAATTTGTTTATACAAATTATTTGGCAAAATTTTATTCACTATAATTTCATTCGGATGAATCGTTGTAATTTCGTTAATCAAAGTTGTTTCATCAATGAATGAAGTTACCTTTAACTCTCCTGTCGTTACATCACAATAACTTAAATGAAACTCCCCATCTTCTTTAATAAAACTTAAAATATAATTATTAGCTTTTTCATCCATTCCTTTTTGGTCCATAACAGTACCCGGTGTAATTACTTGTACAACTTCTCTACGAACCATACCTTTAGTTTGAGTCGGATCTTCCATTTGCTCACAAATTGCTACTTTATAACCTTTAGATATTAATTTTTCTATATATCCTGAAGCAGAATGATAAGGTACACCACACATAGGAATTGGATCTTTTTTAGCATCTCTTCTAGTTAAAGTAATTTCTAAAACTCTAGATGCTTCAACTGCATCATCATAGAACATTTCATAAAAGTCACCTAATCTAAAAAATAATAATGTATCTTGGTATTGTGATTTTATCTTTAAATATTGAGCCATCATTGGCGTTGGTTTAGACATCTATTTTCACGTTCCTTTTTTTAACTTTCGATTTATCTATTTTATCAAAATTTCTAACAATAAACGAGTAAAAAAAAATCATTAGCCTACGCATTGGCAGACTAATGATTATGTTTATTAATGTGAACAACTGCTCGTATTTGGTGCATTATTCACTGCAGCACCTGTTTCACCAGTAAGCTGATTCCCACCTGTTGATTCAATAATTTCATTTGTAACAGTATGACTAATTGAATGAGACACCATTTGTAACAGTTCATTTACTTCTACTTGAGCTTCTTTAAATTCACTTACTATTGGCATTTCATCTAATTCTTTTTCTATATTTTCTATTTTAGCTTCAACCATTGCTAATGCTTTTTCTTTACCATAGTTTTGGAAATTGACAGCTTGTTTTTGTAATGATTTTAAACTTGCCATTTTTTCTCTTACAGTTTGATTCTCATGTATTTGAGCTTCAGCGCGTTTAAAGAAATCTACTTCTTCTGTTTCAGACATCATTTTACCTAATTTTCTTGCTTGATCAAGAATACCTTCTTTTGTATACATTTAATGTACCACCTTTTCTTTAGATACAATCTCTATAAATTCACCATTTAATGAATATTGCTTAGCTTCAGTTATTTTAACTTTTACTATTTTTCCTATTACATCTTTTGAACCTTTAAAGTTAACTAATTTATTTTTTTCAGTATATCCAGCTAATACTTCATCATCTCTTTTACTAGAACCTTCGCATAATACATATACTTCTTGTCCTTCGTATGGTTTCAATGATTTAGCTGTATACTCTCCAACCACTTTATTTAATCTTTGAAGTCTTGCTTTTTTCTCTTTGTCAGGAACATTATCCTTCATTTTAGCTGCTGGCGTACCTTCTCTAGGTGAATATACATACGTATATGCATGTTCAAATCCAACTTCATGATAAAGTTTAATCGTTTCCAAAAATTGTTCTTCTGTCTCATTAGGATAGCCAACAATGATGTCAGTTGTCAATGCAACATCTGGTATTGCTGCTCTAATCTTTTGAACTAGCTCAAGATAACTTTCACGAGTATATTTACGACCCATAATTTTTAGTACTTGATTATTACCAGATTGAACAGGTAAATGTATGTGAGGTACGATATTTCCACCATTTTTAATCACTTCAATTAATCGATCATCAAAATCCCATGGATGACTCGTTGTAAAGCGAACTCTTGGTATGTCAATTTTAGTCATATCATTTAATAAATCACCTAGACCATAATTTAATCCTTCAATATCTTTACCATATGCATTTACATTTTGACCTAATAGACATATTTCTTGATAACCTTGTCGTGCTAAATCTCTAACTTCAGCAATAATTTCTTCTGGCATACGACTTCTTTCTTTACCACGTGTGAATGGTACGATGCAATACGTACAGAACTTATCACATCCATACATTATATTTACCCATGCTTTTATTCTACCATTTCTAACTTTAGGTAAATTTTCAATAACATCTCCTTCTTTTGACCACACTTCAACTACCATTGCTTTAGACATATACGCTTCTTCTAAAATTTCTGGCAATCTATGAATATTATGTGTACCGAAAATCATATCAACATTTTGGTATGATTTGAGAATTTTATTTACAACTGATTCTTCTTGAGACATACATCCACATACACCAATTAAACAGTCTGGTCTTTCTTGTTTAAGATGCTTTAAATTACCAATCTCACTAAATACTTTGTTTTCAGCATTTTCTCTTATTGCACAAGTATTAAGTAAAATCACATCTGCATCATCAACAGAATGAGTTGGTGCATATCCTAACGCTTGGAATATTCCCGCCATAACTTCTGTATCATGTTCATTCATTTGACAACCATAAGTTCTAATATAGAATTTACGACCTTTCCCCATCCCTCTATGTCGCTCATCTATTTTAAAATCATCATGATATTCAATTTGTGATTTACCTCTTTGTTTAGCTTCCTTTAAGTTTGGAGGTTGATAAACATGTTCGAAGTATTTGCTATAATCTTTTTCTAAATTAGGTTCTGTCTTCGCATTAGCACCATGTTTTCTTTGCTCTTCATTCAATGTCAAAACCCTTTCTGCCCATATATTTACATCTTTATATTATATTAGAGTTCAACACAAAGTGCAAAAAAGTTTAAATATTTTCACAGTTAACATTTATTCAAGATTAATCCAAAATCTTTTTGTAATTTCGTTGTCATCTGATATAAAAGGTTCTGCTTCAACACCATTGTTATGAATAATAACCTTTTGACTTGCTAAATTATTTTTATCACATGTTATGAGCGCTTTTTCAACTGATTCTTCACGTAATTCTATCAGTGCATACTCTAACAATTTTGTTGCATACCCTTTACCTCTTTCACTTTTTCTTACCCCATAACCAACATGTCCACCTTTATTTTCCAAGAATTCATTTAGTGCATATCTAATATTTACAGCACCTACAATATGCTGATTATCTATTAAGACAAATGTTTTTGCTTTTACAAAGTCTTTGTTAATTGGATTAATTGCTTCTTTTTGCATCATTAACATGTCTTTGAATCCACCATGGTGTTTTACATCAGTTGACCATGGAACCACACTTTCTTCATTTTCATACCATTCACTTATATACTCTGTAAACATGCTTTCGATATCTGTATTTATTTCTCTAAATTCCATAAATTCACCTCTTTAATGCAGTTCTTTAATTTGTTCTTCGTCATTCGCATTTAGCATATGATAATAAATGCCTTGTTGCTCTATTAAAGCTTGTTGTGTACCTGATTCAATAAGTTCTCCGTTTGCCAATACAAATACTAAATCTGCTTTTTTAACAGTATTCAACCTATGGGCAATAATAATACTCGTTCTACCGATCATTAAAGTTTCTAAAGCTTCTTGAATTTTTATTTCTGTCACTGTATCTATACTACTTGTCGCTTCATCTAACAGTAAGATTTTAGGGTCTTGTAACAAACATCTTGCTATTGATACAAGTTGTCTTTCCCCTTGTGACAATGAGCCGGATTCCCCTTTTAAAACAGTTTCATAACCACTCTCAAGCTCTTTAATAAATTCGTGTGCATTTGCTTTTTTAGAAGCCTCAATTACTTGTTCATAAGTTGCGTTTGGTGTGCCATACATAATATTATCTTTTATCGTTCCATCGAATAAATATGGGTCTTGTAACACAACACCTATTTCTTTCCTTAAAGACTTTCGCGTCATTTTATTGATTGGAATATCATCTATAAGAATTTTTCCACTTTGTACATCATAATAATGTAATATAAGTTGAACAATTGTTGTTTTACCAGCTCCAGTAGCACCAACTAATGCTACCGATTCACCATTATTTATTTTAAAGGACAAGTCTTTGATTGTTGGATTTTTTTGAGTCTTATCATACTTGAATACAACATTTTCGAATTCAATAGTACCTTTTATATCTTCGTAATCTGATGCATCGTCTTCATCTTTTTCAACTGGTTCATTCATAATATCAAATACACGTTCAGCACCGGCAATAGCTGATAATACAGTATTAAATTGGTTTGCTAAATCTGATAAAGGTCGTGTGAATTGTCTCGCATATTCTGCAAAAATAACTATAACACCGACTGTTACCCCAGCTGCATTATTTAAAGCTAAAATACCACCAATTCCTGCTACGATAGCAAAACTTAAATTATTTAAGTAGTTCATTACTTTTGGTATCATGCCACCAATTGTTGTTGACCAGAAACTATATTCTTTTACATTTCTTGCTTTTTCATTGAATGTTTCCATTACATATTTTTCTTGAGAAAATGCTTTAACCACTGTTTGACCGTTCACAATTTCTTCAATATAGCCATTCATAATACCGAGTTGTTTTTGCCTTAAAGCATATAATACACTCGTACGTGCTGTAATCCAGCTTAAACTCACGAACATGATTGGAATGATCGTCATAGTTAATAGTGTGAGTAACGGACTTAAATAGAGCATTATTGAAAGTGTACCTATTAATGTCACTACACTAGAAGTAAATTGAATGAACGATGAATTTAAAACTTGTGATACATTTTCAATATCATTTTGCATTCGACTCATTAATTCGCCATGTTGCTTCTTATCATAATATGATACTGGCAACTTTTGAAAATGTTTAAAAAGTTGATCTCTTAATAAATAGACTGTACGTTGTGCAATGCTCACCATCATAAATGATCCAATATATGAAGTTATGGATAATGATACATAAACAATCAGTATGATTACAATATATTGAGGGAGACCACTTAAATCTTTAGGTATAACTTTTGTATCGATTATACGACCGATTAAAAATGGTCCAATTAGACTCAATATTGAAGCACATACAATCATAAATATTACGATTATCAATTGAATTCGCTTTTCATCAATTAAATTCCAAATATTAAGTAATGTTCCTTTAGTATCACGTGCTCTTTTTTTCTTTTTCGGATTCTTTTTTGAAAAATCTGCAGCTTTGAAAACAGGCTGATGACCATAAGGTTGTTTTATACTCATGATGAACTCACCGCACTTTCTTGACTATTGGCGATTTCTTTATAAAGTCTTGATGTTGCTAATAGAGACTCATGTGTATCTATTGCTTCAATCCGTCCATCTACAAGTAACATAATTCGATCAGCGGTCTTAGCTGTTGAAATCTTTTGAGTCACTATTAACTTCGTTGTATCTTCATCTTCTAATGCATCCCATAAAGCCGATTCTGTCTTAATGTCTAATGCTGAAGTAGAATCATCTAAGATTAATAACCCCGGCTTTCTTACGAGAGCTCTAGCGATTGACAGTCTTTGTTTTTGACCACCTGATAAAGTTACACCTTGCTGACCAATTAAAGTGTCATACTGATTATCAAAACGCTCAATAGATTGATGAATTTGTGCTTTTTCAGATGACATTTCTAATTCTTCTATTTCTGCAGACGGATCTCCAAACTGCAAATTCTCATATATTGTTCCTGAAAATAAAAGTGCTTTTTGAGGTACATAACCAATAGCATCTCTTAAAGCTTCTATATCCCAGTCATTCACATTTTTGTTATTTAATAATATTTCGCCAGATGTTGCTTTGTACATTTTAGGTATTAAACTTAATAATGTTGACTTGCCTGAACCAGTAGCACCCATAATCGCAAAAGTTTCTTTAGGTTTAACATCAAAACTAATATTTTCTAATACAGGATTATGTGCATTTGGATATGTAAATGAAACATCTTTAAATGAAATACTATAAGCATAATTTGAAGAATGGTTTACTTCGTCATTTATCACTCGTTCATCTGATTCTGTAATTAGCACTTCTTCAATGCGGTCACTTGAAGCTTTCATTCTACTTAATGTCATAATTAAAAATGCTAACATACCAAAGCCACCTTGCATTCTCATTCCATAATTTAAAATGGCAACGAGCTTACCTATTTCTAATGTAGATTGATTTACCATATCTGAACCAAACCAAATAACAGCTAAAATACTACCATTTATAATCAGTAATAATGATGGATTGATAAGTTCCATAAGTCTTAATGCATATGTATAATTGTGTCTAATATCTTTAATTTTTTCTTTAAACTGACTTGTTTCCTGTTCACTCGTTTGACTTGCTTTAATCAATCTAACTGCTTCCAAATTTTGTTGGAAAAATCTATTCATTTCATCAAACTTTCTTTGAATTTTAGTGAATAGTTTAGATCCCGTTCGAGCAATTATAAAAATAATTATAAAAATAATTGGTGTACCTATAACTAAGTAAATCGCTAACCTAGGTTCAACAACAAAGCTCATTATTATACTACCAATAATCATCAATGGTGCTCTTAACATAATTCTAATTGACATATAAACTGCTTGATCACAATTGTTTACATCACTTGTTAATCTAGTGATTAAGCTAGACGTTTTAAATTTTTCTAAGGTTGCTAAAGAAAAAGTTTGTATCTTGCTAAATTGGGCAGTCCTTAAATCATAAGCAAATGCTTGACTGACATGACCTGCTACGAAGCTATTCCACACACCAGAAACTAGTGCAGCTAAACCTGTTACAAGCATAATTGCTAAATATAAATAAACGTGATTTAAATCATCCTTCAAAATACCGTTATCTATAATTTCAGATATAAAAATTGGTTGAACTAATTCTACTGCTAGCTCTACTAACATTAATATTAAACCTAATGCGAATAGCCATTTATACGGTTTAATAAATTTAAGTACTGTCTTCAATTTGCTCGTCCCCTTTATTTCATAAAACGAAATATTTCTATAACATTCTCCTTTTTATTTTAACTTCTACTTAACTTTAATTATGATTCATTTTCATACAATTAAAAATAATATTAAAAAAAGTGGTTTATTCTTTATATTTTTCTGTTAAAGATTCCATAGTTATACCTTCTGGAACATGATAAAACTTTATTTGAGAAATAATACTTTCACATTCAAGTTCAGCCATTCTTTCATTTATTTGCTCTATTAAAATCAAACAAGCATTCATTTCTCCTTCAATTGTCGTTTCTAAAGGATGAACTTCATATTTCAATCCAGATTGGTCGATTACTTTAATTGCCTCATCAACTAATAGTATAACTTCTGTTTCATTATGTTTGGGAATAATTTGAATGCTCATTAACGTATTTGTCATTTTATGTTCTCCCTTCAATTTAGAAAAAAAGCCCATAGATAAATCTATGAGCTTAAAGTGTGACTATTATACAATTATTTAAATTGAGAAACAAGTTCATCAAATTGATTTTTTTCAAGTTTTAATGATTTTTTAACAAGAGGTTCTTCATCAAATTGCTCTATTTGAGATTCATATGATGGTGTTTCTTTATCTTGATAAATAATACCTGTAATCATAGATTCTGTATCAAGCACTGTTTGCATAGCTTGAGCTTTATTTGAATTATCGTAATCTTCAATATCAGCAAGTTTCGTTAAATTCTCTTTAAACCAATCATACGTGTTAATTTTGTTGTATGTCACACATGGTGAGAATACATTAACAAAAGAAAATCCTTTATGATTAATCGCTTCTTCAATGATATTTGTTAATTCTTTAATATCACTTGAGAAACTTTGTGCTACAAAAGTCGCACCTGATGAAATAGCAAGTTCTAAAGGCGCTACATTTTGTTCAATGTTTCCTTTCGGAGTTGATTTAGTAACAAAACCCTTTGCAGAACTTGGCGATGTTTGTCCTTTAGTTAATCCATAAATTTGATTATCCATTACAATATAAGTCATATCCATGTTTCTTCTTAAGGCATGAATCGTATGGCCCATACCGATTGCAAAGCCATCACCATCTCCTCCAGATGCTATAACTGTTAGGTCTTTATTAGCCATTTTAACGCCTTGAGCTAACGGTAATGAACGACCGTGTATAGAATGGACACCATATGAATTTACATATCCACTTAATCGTCCAGAACAACCGATACCTGTAATAAGTGCAACTTCTTCTGGTTCTAGCCCTACATTAGCTGCAGCCTTTTGAATTGCGGCTTGTACTGAGAAATCTCCACATCCTGGGCACCAGTTTGGTTTAACATTATTTCTAAAATCTTTGAATGTTGCCAATTATATCAACTCCTTCAAATTGCTTACTATTTCTAATGCTTTATCTTCAATTTCATGTGGTAAGAATGGTGTACCATCATATTTTGTTTGGTTTATGATTTTATTTTGATGATTTATATTCATTTTAATAATATTAGATAGTTGACCTTGATAATTATGTTCAGCTACTACTACTTTTTTAGCTTTATTGAATGCTTCTTGTACAACGTCTGAAGGAAATGGATGTAATTGTCTTATTTGAATATGATTTACTTTAGCGCCTTGATGATCCAATCTAGAAATCGCCTCATCAATTGCTCCAGCAGTTGATATAAATCCTACATAAAGAATATCCGCTTCATCATATTTTTCATTTGATTCAACTGGCTCATCGATTAGCAATTGAGCAGTTTTTCGCATACGTTTATCCATTTGCTTTTGTCTATTTTCAGCACTTTCAGAAGGCTTACCTTCTTCATTATGTTCTACACCTGTAACATGGTGGATTCCACCTTTAGTTCCAGGTAATACACGAGGTGAAACACCTGAATCAGTTAATGCATAACGCTTAAAGTATGCTTTATCTTCTTGTGCTTCTAAATCACCTTCAACTAATGCTCCACGACGAATTTCAACTTTATCATAATCTAAAGATTCAACTGTTTGTTTACCTAATGACAATTGTAAATCTGATAATAAAATTACTGGACATTGATATTCTTCAGCTAAGTTAAATGCTTCTATCGTTAAATAGAATGCATCACTTGCACTTGTTGGCGCTAACACAATTTTAGGAATATCACCATGTGTACCATAAATCATTTGCATTAAATCAGACTGTTCTTGTTTAGTTGGTAAACCTGTTGATGGACCACCACGTTGTGTATTAACTATAACAAGTGGTGTTTCAGTCATACCTGATAAACCAATAGATTCCATCATCAATGATAATCCTGGTCCTGCTGATGATGTAAATGAACGTACGCCAGCATAGTTAGAACCAATCGCCATAGTACATGCTGCAATTTCATCTTCAGTTTGGATAACAGCACCACCTAAAGCAGGTAAGCGATCTATCATGTATTCCATAATTTCAGAAGCTGGTGTAATTGGATAAGCTGCCATAAATCTAACACCTGCTGCAACTGCACCTAAACCAATTGCATCATTACCTATCATGAATAAATGACCTTCTGAATCAATACGTTCTAATGTATGTTCGCTATTTAAACTTTCCATTTCTTCTTTCATTAAGCGATAGCCTTCATTTAAAGCTTGTATATTTAAATCTACAACACTCTCGCCTTTTTTACCGAACAAATCTTTAATTAATGATTCAAATACTTTTGTATCTAAATTCATAACTGCACATGTTGCACCTACAGCAACCATATTTTTCATTAAAGCAGTTCCTAGTTCTTTAGCTACACCTGTAAACGGAAGACTTACTAATTGAGCTTTACTATCTTCAGGATTTTGTGGTTTAGCTTTTTCATCAGCAATTATTATACTTCCTTCAAGCATTTCACCATAATTTACATCTATTGTTTCTTGGTCGAATGCAATCAATATATCTAAATCGTCACTTATAGCTCTAACTGGCTTCGACGATACTCTAATTTTATTGTTCGTATGACCGCCTTTAATTCTACTTGAAAAATGACGGTATCCGTATAAATAATATCCTTGGCGGTTCATAGCAGTTGCAAAAATTTCACCTGTTGATTCAATTCCTTCACCTTGCTGTCCGCCAACTTTCCATGAAATTTGTGATTTCATTTTATGGCCTCCCCATGTAATATCTCAATTTATATCATAACAAAAAAAGCCCTTTAATCCTATGAAATTAAAGGGCTTTAGTAAAAATCAGTCTAATGGACGATACTATTCAAATGGATGATCATCGTTAATTAAAACTCTTTGAATTTTTTTAGCCTTACCTTCTGCATTGAGATCAATAATTACACCAGACAATACTTTTCTACCTTCATCTGGCAAATTATGACGTTGTGGCAAGCTTGTTATAAATCTTTCTATAACTTCTTCTTTTTTAATGCCAAGAACACCATCATAGTATCCTGTCATTCCTACGTCCGTAATATATGCTGTACCACCATTTAACACGCGCTCATCAGAAGTTTGAATGTGTGTATGTGTTCCAACCATAGCACTCACTCGCCCATTCAAATACCAACCCATTGCATTCTTTTCAGACGTTGTTTCAGCGTGAAAGTCTACAAATATATATGGTGTTATTTTCGATGCTTGTTCAATTAGTTCATCTGCTTTTTTAAATGGGCAATC
Source organism: Mammaliicoccus fleurettii (assembly GCF_003970575.1). Taxonomy (GTDB): domain Bacteria; phylum Bacillota; class Bacilli; order Staphylococcales; family Staphylococcaceae; genus Mammaliicoccus; species Mammaliicoccus fleurettii. Next base: position 403 of record NZ_RXWZ01000015.1, on the reverse strand, counting down.
TATTGCTGGCATGAATGAACGGCCTTGTAAATTAATAATTGCAATATCTTTATCATTTACTTTAATAATTCTCATACCTATTCCAGGTGCTTCTTCAGGAAAATTTGCAGGTCGTACCATTCTGTTAGCTTGACCTATAAAATCGTATATTTCCCTTTGACCATATGTATGGTTTCCCATTGTTAAAAAGTCAGCACCCATACGTAATATTTCTTTATATAATTTTTCTGTTAATCCTTTGCCGTGAGCAGCATTTTCTGCATTCACAATGGTTAAAGTTGGTTTATAACTTGCTTTAATTTTTGGTAAATAATTTTCTAATTGCTCTCTTCCTAATTTACCTACAATATCACCTATAAATAAAATTCTCAATATTGACATCCTCTCTATACACTATATATTC
>NZ_RXWZ01000146.1 GCF_003970575.1 Mammaliicoccus fleurettii | reverse complement strand
ACCTCTACAATTTTTCTTAGTCGATTACATTGTACTAAAGTGAGCTATATATGGCTCTTATTTTATTACACAATTATATGGACATATTCAGATTAACTGCTTAATTAATCTACAACTTAGCTCATTTTTTCAAAAAATCCTTATTTTCGTCGTCCAATCAGGAGTAGAGGGTGAGACAATTAATTGTCTCACCCTCTTTGTTTTTATTTATCGACTAATATCCACTTAGACAATACAAATGTTATTGGTATTGTAATGACAAGTCCTATGAATGGCGCGAAAGTTTCGTTCAAATGTAGCCATTGTACAAATATATACAACAATAATGTTTGTAAACCCATATTCACAACTTGCGTGATAGGGAACTGAATGAATTTTTTAAATGTTGGTTGTACATGGTATACAAAATAACAATTTAGATAAAACGATATGATAAAGCTTATAATAAATCCTGATATATGGCTTATTAAATAGTTAATATCTAATACTTTTAACAATAATAAGTATACCCAGTAATAATTGATTGTGTTAATACCGCCTACGATAATGAAACGAAAGATTTCTCCATATTTCTTGTACATGATGTTGCTCCTTTATAAAACCTTGATTCATTATACGACAAGTCCACGCTTGTTACTATATTGTGCGTATAAATGCTCTTGTGCAATTTCTTTTAAGATTTCAACGACTTTATAAACTTCTTCATATGATGTGTATAAAGCAATAGGTGCTAAGCGTATAACATTTGGTTCTCTAAAGTCAGGTATAACGCCTTTATCTTTAAGTGCTAAACTAATGCGGTAGGCTTCATCATGAACTAAACAAACATGACCACCACGTTTAAAATCATCACGTAAATTACCAACAGAATAGCCGTAATCTGATAATGCTTCATCAATAAGATACATCAAATATGCTGTGATATGTACTGATTTATTTCTTATTGCATGCATACCTATTTCATTAAAAATATTGAGCACGCCTTCAAGTGGTGCCATTGAAAGAATATTAGGTGTTCCTACTTGCCAGCCTGATGCATCTGGTTGATGTTCAAATGTATGATTAAGTTGGAATTGTGTTTCATCTTTGTTTCCAAACCATCCAGCAGTACCAGGATTTTTATTGAAGTGTTTTTTATTAATATATAAACCAGCAGTTGAACCTGGACCTCCTGATAAATATTTATAAGTGCACCATACTGCAAAGTCAGCATCAATTAGAGTTAAATCCATTTCAATTGCGCCAATAGCATGACATAAATCCCATCCGATTATAATGTCACGTTCTTTAGCAGCCATCGTTAATTTTTCCATATCTAGTACTTGTGCAGAACGATAAAGCACGGTAGGTAATAGAATGAGTGCAACATCATCTGTCATAGCATCGATAATTGCATCTTCATCAATAAACATACCATCAGAGCTTGTCACGACTTTAACAGTATCTTCAGGATCTAATCCTTTTTGACGAACTTGACTATCAACAGCATAACGGTCAGTAGGGAAGTTTAAATCGTCTACTAATATTTTATATTTCTTGTCAGTTGGTTCGTAAAATGTACTTAAAGCTTGGTGAATATTAGAAGTTGTACTACCAACAATAACGACTTCTTCTGGATTAGCCCCGATTAGAGGTGCCATTTTTGAAGCGATTTGTTTAGAATAATGATAGTATTTACTATCTTCAACGTTCCAAATTTTAATACCTTCCTTTTTCCAAACTTCAAGCGCATTCAGTAGTGCTACCTCAGCATCTTTAGAAGCAAGACCTAACGAATTACCATCCATATAAATTTCATTAGGCTGTATGTAAAAACGATCGCGAACATTATGCAGAACATCTGCTTTATCTAAAGCATGAGCAAACTCTTTTGTTGTATTAAATGCAGTATCCATATGTTTCATCCCCTTAAAAATAATGAATAGTTCCTTAAATATAATTGTATACTTTCATAAGCAAAGTAACAAAGAAAATGTTGATGAATATTTTGAAGGTGATGTAGGGAGTGGAGTTTGGAAGTCTCTCATTTCCTCATTAAAAGTGTACACAAAAAAACTGCCAACAAAGTTTAAGCTTTGTCGACAGAATTATTTATAGTCGTTTTATTAGAAAGTTTTTCCTAAAGCTTTAGCGCGTTCGATTCCGTCAGCTTTAATTTCTTCTGCTTTTTCTGGGTTAGCATTATGACCTTCAACGATTAATCCATCGAAGTCAGTTATGCCATAGAAACTCATCATTTGTCCGATGTAACGGTGACCCATTTCTAATTCAGCTGCTGGTCCTTCGCTATAATATCCGCCACGTGCTTGGATATGTAGCGCTTTTTTATCTGGTAATAAACCAACTGGACCTTCAGCAGTATATTTGAATGTTTTACCTGCTACTGATACTGAGTCTAAATATGCTTTCATTACTGGTGGGAATGAGAAGTTCCAGAATGGTGTAACGAATACATATTTATCTGCATTTACAAATTGCTCACTTAATTCATTAAGGCGACGTACTTTACCTTGTTCGCCTTCAGAAAGTGCATCAAAGCCTGCTCCGGATTGTAGTTTACCCCAACCAGCAAATACATCTGCATCAATTTGTGGAATATATGAATTGTATAAATCAATATGAACTACTTCATCGTTAGGATTTGTAGTTTTATAACTTTCGATAAAAGCTTTAGCTGTTGCCATTGAAAAAGAAACAGTTTCATCATGTGGATGAGCTGTAATGAATAATACTTGTGACATAATATATTTCCCTTCTATTTATAAAAATTAAACTAACTATAATTATTATACTTATATTGTTTTATAAATCAATAGAAATACTCTTTTTAAATTAGCGACCTTTACACTTTACAGAGGATGTTACATTTTTAGAGATAAAAGAATAAAAATATAGAATACAATGCATGATAATTATAAGATGATATTTTTAGTGGTAGGATATATTTAGAATAATACATATTTTGAAAGGATGATGACATTTGAGTAAGAAGTTATATCTTATGCGACATGGACAAACATTATTTAATGAAAAGAAAAAGATACAAGGTGCATCAGATTCACCTTTGACAAAGCTTGGAATAGAACAGGCACTAATGGCAAAAGCATATTATGATGATGCCAATGTTCAGTTTCAATCATTATATTCATCTACACAAGAAAGAGCTTGTGACACGTTAGAATTGATATGCCCTGAGAAATCATATGTTAGATTAAAAGGACTAAAAGAATGGAACTTTGGCTTGTTTGAAGCGGAGAGTGAATTATTGAATCCACCACATAAACCTGGTGAAACATCATATGGAGACTACTTCGTTGATTATGGTGGAGAATCAAGTGTAGATGTTCAAAATAGAATGAATGAAACATTAACAGAAATCATGAAAAATGACGAAGCAGATACGATGTTAGCAGTTAGTCACGGTGGAGCTATATTTATGTTCTTACAGTTGTGGTTACCATTTGAGCAAGTGAAAGAAGTTAAATTTACGAATTGTTGTATATTAGAATTTGAATATGAAGATGCTAAATTCAAATTCATACAAGCTATCAATCCAACAGAAGATAAGTAAAGTGAAATTTAAAAAGAGCAGAAATTCATTATTAAAATTGAATTTCTGCTCTTACTTTTTATGAAAATCATTGATGTCTTAGGAACTTTTCATTGTATGGTGTTGATTTTGAGAAACTCTTCGATTAACAGTTGAATTAATCTACAACTTGGTCGATCTCTTAGATTAACTCCCGACTTAATCTACAACTTGGTCAATCTCTTCGATTAACTCCTGAATTAATCTACAACTTGGTCGATCTCTTAGATTAACTCCCGACTTAATCTACAACTTGGTCAATCTCTTCGATTAACTCCCGACTTAATCTACAACTTGATCAAACTCTTCGATTATTTTACAGAAGGTATATAGAATCGTGAGTTTTCGTAATGGAAAATAATTTTAGAATAGTCGAATGGTATGCCGGTACTTGTATAAAATATTTGTTCATATTCTAACGATGGATCGCCTTCGTTTAATTGTAAATGCCCAGCATCACTGGCAGATAGTTTATCTATTTTAAAATAAATATCTGTGAAACCGACTTTTACTTTTAAATTGTTTTCTACGTAATCGAATATAGAACCGTTTGCTATTTCTTCGTTCATATATAGTACAACATTTTTACTGAAATACGAAGTTTCTATACAGAATACTTTGCCATCAACGTATCTAATTCGCTCTACATAATATACAGTTTCATTATCTTGTAATTTTAATTGAGTTTTAATGTGTTCTTCAGGTTTAATTTCAGCTATTTTTAAGACTTTGCTTGTTACGTCGTGACCTTTCAAATCATCTGAAAATCCATCTGCAGTAAATAAGTTTAAGTAGCCATCTCTTTTTGGATTTCTTACATAAATACCGCTTCCTCTTGCTTGGTAAATTAATCCTTCTTTTTCGAGACTTTTTAAAGCGTTAATAATTGTACTCTTACTTACATTAAATTCAGATCTTAATATTTCTACGCTTGGTAATTTGTCTCCAGCTTCATATTGTCCATTCTCTATTAGCTCTTCAATACGTTCAGCAATTAATTCGTACTTCAGCATATTAAACCCCACTTTTCGTTGATAATACTTACATTATAGCATTTGTTAAATTAATAGTGCTATTTAATTTTGTATCTATCTTTACAAATTGTACCGGTATAATTATAATGTAAGAGTATACAAATAGAAAACGAGATAATTGGGGTGGAATTATGGCGAACAAAAACGAAAGAATAGCTAAAGAGATTCTTGAGGTAATTGGCGGGGAAGAAAATATTGTTAAAAGCACACATTGTGCAACACGGTTAAGACTTATACTAAAAAGGTCAGATCCAACTGCGAATGAAAAAGTAAAAAAAATAGAAGGTGTCGTTACAGTTGTTGAAAATAATGGACAATTTCAAGTAGTTATTGGGAATAATGTTGGAGATGTTCATAAGGCTTTTGATGAAATGATAGGTGGTTCTAATAAGAATCAGCAGCAAAATGAAACAGAAGATAAAGGAAGTATATTAAATAGAGTTATTGCTACAATGTCAGCTGTATTTGCACCATTTATTTATATATTAGCTGCTGCAGGTATTTTGCAAGGTTTATTGATATTAATTAATTTAATTGCACCTTCATTTTCTAAAACAGGAACATATGAAGTATTCAATTTCATATCTTGGGCACCATTTACATTCTTACCAATTTTTATTGCGATTACAGCAGCCAAACATTTTAATGTGAATATGTACATAGCTATTGCATGTTCTGCGGCATTAGTGAGTCCAGATTTTACTGCGATACTCGACAGAATTGGTGATGGAGAAACAGTTAGATTATTCGGTATGCCGTTAACTGAAACTGCATATACATCTTCTGTTTTACCACCATTATTGCTTGTTTGGATTTTATCTTACTTAGAAAAATTCCTAAATAAAACAATTCATGAAGTTGTAAGACCGCTGTTTGTACCATTCTTATCTATTATTATTATGGTGCCAGTGACATTGTTAGTAATTGGTCCAATTTCAACATTGGCAGCACATGGTATTGCGAATGGATATAATTCACTTGTTGAAGTTGCACCTTGGTTAGCAGGAGCAATTATTGGTGGAGTATGGCAAGTGTTTGTAATATTTGGTGTACATTGGGGAATTACACCAGTTGTTCTTGCAAACTTTGAACAACACGGAAGTGATTCATTCCAAGCTTATCAAACAATCGCTGTTATAGCGCAAGTTGGTGCGGTTGTAGGTGTATTTATTAAAGCGAAAAGTCAAGAAGTTAAGAGGGTATCATCATCTGCTGGTATCACAGGTATTTTTGGAATAACAGAACCCGCAATATATGGTGTGAACTTAAGATTTAAAAAGCCATTTATCATTGCCTGTATTAGTGGTGCAATTGGTGCATTTGTTGCCAGTTTCTTCAATCCAAAATATTATGCTTATGCAGGGTTGCCAGGTCCATTAACAATAGTAAATGGTTATAATGCAGATAATGTATCGTCAATTTGGGGGATTTTAATTGGTACTGCGATTGCGATTGTGTTACCTATTATACTCATTCAAATTTTTGGTTATGGTGAAGATACAACTGAACAAGTTGAAACTGCTGATGCAAATCAATCGAACGCAGTCGTTCCAAATGAAAAATTAGAAATTGAAGTTTATTCACCAGTATCAGGAAATATTGTTCAACTTGAAAAAGTACCAGATCCAGTGTTTTCAGAAGGTTTAATGGGTAAAGGTATAGCAATAGAGCCAAAGGATAATACAATTTATAGTCCAGTAGAAGGAAAAGTAAGCATGATTGCACCTTCTAAACATGCTATCGGAATTAATACTTTAGATGGGGCAGAAATTTTGATTCATATCGGTCTTGAAACTGTTGAGCTTAACGGTGAAGGATTTGAAGTATTGGTATCAGAAGGCGATGAAATATCTCAGGGTATGCCTTTAATTAAATTTGATAAAGATTCATTAGAAGAAAAAGGATATAACACAATTACGCCGGTTATCATCACAAATAGTGCAGAATTTAGTGAGATTATACCGGTTAACAACGCGAAGTCTAATAAAGGCGAAGTAATATTAAATATCATTAAAATATAAAGGAGTTTTTAAAATGGCTAAATTAAATAAAGATTTTTTATGGGGTGGCGCATTAGCTGCTAATCAATTTGAAGGTGGATATGATCAAGGTGGTAAAGGTCTAAGTGTTCATGATGTTATGACTGCAGGTGAGCATGGTAAAGCGAGAGAAATTACAGAAACGATTGAGGCGGATAAATTTTATCCAAACCATGAGGGTATAGATTTTTATAATAGATTTAAAGAAGATATCGGTTTATTCAATGAAATGGGATTAAAATGTTTACGTACTTCAATCGCTTGGACACGTATTTTCCCTAATGGTGATGAAACAGAGCCTAATGAAGAAGGTTTGAAATTTTATGATGATGTGATTGATGAATTGTTAAAATATAATATTGAACCTGTACTAACATTGTCACACTTTGAAATGCCATTACATTTAGCTCGTGAATATGGTGGTTTTAGAAATCGTAAAGTTGTAGATTTCTTTGTGCATTTTGCAGAAACGGTATTTAATCGTTACAAAGATAAAGTTAAGTATTGGATGACTTTTAATGAAATTAATAACCAAATGGATACGAGTAATCCAATATTCTTATGGACAAACTCTGGAGTAACTTTGTCAGAAGATGAAGATGCAGAAGAGGTATTATATCAAGTTGCACATAATGAATTAATTGCTAGTGCGCTTGCTGTTACAAAAGGTAAAGAAATCAATCCTAACTTTGTCATTGGGAATATGATTTCACATGTACCGATTTATCCGTATTCATGTAATCCAAAAGATATTTTAGAAGCAGAGATTGCAAGTCGTTTAAGATACTTCTTCCCTGATGTTCAAGTAAGAGGTTATTACCCTGGTTATGCATTGAAGATGTTTGAGAAAAAAGGTTACGACATTAAGTGGCAAGAAGGCGATGACGAAATCTTGAAAAACGGTACTGTAGATTATATTGGTTTTAGTTATTATATGTCTACTGTCGTTAAACACGATGCACAACAAAGTGTTGAAGGTAATGTTGTTAATGGAGGATTACCAAATTCAGTTGAAAATCCATATATTAAAGTCAGCCAGTGGGGATGGGCAATTGATCCAGTTGGTCTAAGATATACATTAAACGCGCTGTATAATCGTTACCAATTGCCATTATTTATAGTAGAAAATGGTTTCGGAACGACTGATGAGTTTAAAGAAGATGGAACAATTGATGATCAAGAACGCATTGATTATTTAAGAGAACATATTAGTGCATCAATCGAAGCGGTAGACGAAGATGGAGTCGAGCTAATGGGTTACACACCATGGGGCATAATTGATATCGTATCATTCACTACTGGTGAAATGAAGAAACGATACGGTCTTATTCATGTAGATCGTGACAACGAAGGCAAAGGAACACTTAAACGTACTAAGAAACAATCATTCTATTGGTATAAAAATGTAATCAATACAAACGGTGAAGAACTGAAATAAGAACATTGGGGCTGGGGCAAATTAATTTGTCTCAGCCTCTTGTCATTATATCAAAGGTTGATTTAGCGACGTATTTTAAGTAATAATGGTAAGTGCATAGAAATAAAATTATCGTAAAATAATGAAATGAATGTTTGAAGGAGTCTTTTTAATGCAAGAGAGGAAACTAGTCGCGGAAAAAGAAATTGAAATCAATATATACGACATAGATGCTATGGGTATTGTAAGTAATATAGTTTATGTGAAGTGGTTTGAAGATTTAAGAACTGCATTTATAAATCAGTATATGACTCACTCAGAAATGATGAAAAATAATATATCACCTATATTGATGAGAACAGAAGCGGACTATAAAGTACCACTAACTATACATGATAAGCCAATAGGAAGATGTTGGTTAGTCAAAGTAAGCAAGTTAAAATGGGAACTTGAATTTGATATTGTTACAGAAGATAACGTTCATTGTATCGGTTATCAAAAAGGTGGATTTTATGATGTAGTTGATAAAAAAATAGCACATACACCAAAAGTATTTTTAGAAATTTAAGTAAGGGGATAAAATATGTCTAAACTACAAAATGATTTAATTAAACCTATCGCTGTTTTTGATGCTGGCCTTGGAAGTTATTCAATCGTTGAATTATTAAGAAAAGAATTTCCTGCTCAAGATTTAATTTATTTAGCTGATCGAAATCAATTTCCGTATGGAAGGAAATCTAAAAGTGAATTAAAAGAGGTTGTTAAGACTACTATTCATTATTTAGAAAAGTGGGAACCAAGTGCAATTATTATTGCTTCAAATGCCCCGACAATTACAGTGTTAGATGAAATTAAACATGAATTTGAAACTAAAGTAATTGGTGTGTATCCACCAGTAAAAGAAGCGATTGAGAAATCTAGTTCTAAACAAATAGGTATACTAGGGGCACAATCATTAGTTGAAAGCGAAGAAATAGATGAATATATTCAAGGTGAATCATCTGAAAGTAACGTCTATAAATTTAATGCGTCTCCATTAATTGAACTTGTCGAGTCAGGTAAGTTCATTTCAGATAAGTATCGTACTTTAATGACTGTTAAACAATTTATCGATAATATTTTAGAAAATCATGAAGAAATAGATGTATTTACGTTATCATCAACACATTTACCATGGTTATATAGTTACTTTAAAGAATTATATCCTCATATTATGTTTATAAATCCAGCTCATACTATTGTAGAAAAAGTTCAACAGAACACTTCAAAAGGAAATGGTCAGATAAAATCCTTAGTAACAACGAATGAAGATTATACAATGGAAGACTTTGAAACAATGCTTGGAATGTTGAATATTCAATTGGAAATAGAAGAAATAGAAATATAATAAAGGAACCCCCAGTCTTGAGTGAAGACTGGGGTTTTTTTGATAGAAATGACAGATGACTTGATAAATAGAGTCCGTGAATTTATCAAGACAGGTCCAACATGATAAATAGAGCGGCTGAATATTGCAAGACGAGGCAAACATGATAAATAGAGCGGCTGAACTTATCAAGACGAGGCAAACATGATAAATAGAGCGGCTGAATATTGCAAGACAAGGCAAACATGATAAATAGAGCCCTTGAATTTATCAAGACAGGCCAAACATGATAAATAGCCTACCTTCCAACACCCAAATATTCTTCATTCTTCTTACTCCATATACGCCATTAGTATGAATTTATTAGAAAAGTAACAAAATTCAATCTTTTTAAGTATTTACTTATCCTTTTGTGCTAAAATTTTAAAGTACAGATATAAAGGGGAGGGTGATTAACTTTGAAGGTATTTGCAAAATTAGGGTGGTTTATTAAAAAAGAACGAAAAAACTATATTATCGGTATATTAATATTATTAATAGTAGCTTTAATTGATTTATTGCCCCCACAAATTATTGGGCGTGTTATTGATGGTATCACTTTTAATTCTTTAACGGGAAAGACACTTTTGATTTATGTCATTATTCTGTTTTTTGCGGCAGTTCTTACATATGCATTTCGCTATTTTTGGCGCATTATGATATTTGGAGCGAGTATGAGGTTGGGCAAGATATTAAGGTCTCGACTTTACCATAAATATACTTCGATGAGTCCTTCATTTTTCCAAGAGCGTCGTACTGGAGATTTGATGGCTCATGCTACAAATGATATAAGGGCAGTTCAGAATACTGCTGGTGGCGGTGTGTTAACAATTGCGGATTCATTGATGTCTGGCGGTGCTGTATTGATTACGATGGCAATTACAGTTGATTGGCGTTTAACTTTGATTGTAATGATACCTTTACCAATTATGATTATATTAACGAGCTATTATGGTAAGTTATTGAACCGCGGATTTAAAAAAGCACAAGCTGCATTTAGTCAATTGAATGATAAGACACAAGAAAGTATTGCTGGTATAAAAGTTACAAAGACATTTGGATATGAAAAGAATGATCAAGCTGATTTTAAAAGCTTAAGTGATGATGTTGTAAATAAAAATTTAAAAGTCTCTAAAATTGATGCATTATTCGATCCAACTATTATGGCAGTTATTGGTGTCAGTTACTTTTTAGCTATTTTCTTTGGTGCAAGAATGGTCATTAATGATGATATAACAATTGGGCAACTTGTTACATTTACAACGTATTTAGGAATGATGGTTTGGCCACTTTTAGCATTGGGTTTATTTTTTAATATTGTTCAAAGAGGTCATGCGTCATATGAGCGTATTAATGAAATAATTAATGTGAAAAATGAAGTTAATACTGAAGTTGAAACTCATAATATCCCTGAAGGTGACATTCAGTTTAATCTTAAAAACTTCAGCTTTCCAAATGATGAAAGTATAGCTTTGAGCAACGTTCAATTTACAATATCTAAAGGTTCTACTATTGGTATTGTCGGCAGAACGGGCTCAGGAAAAAGCGCGCTTATCAGATTATTATTACGTGAATTTGATACAGAACGAGCGAATGAAATTAAATATGGCGACCAACCATTACGACATTTTGATATTAGCAGCTTAAGAGCTCAATTTGGATATGTGCCACAAGATCATTTCTTATTCTCTACATCAATTCGTAATAACATTGCATTTAGTGACCCTTCATTAGAAAATAAAATCATCTATAATGCGAGCAAAACAAGCTATATTCATGAAGATATTTTAAGTTTTCCTGAAGGCTACGATACGGTTGTTGGAGAAAGAGGGGTATCTTTATCAGGCGGTCAAAAACAAAGGATTTCTATTGCACGTGCATTAATTATGAATCCTCCGGTATTGATTTTAGACGATTCATTATCAGCAGTAGATGCCGAGACTGAAGAACATATTTTAGAAAATATGCAGAGTGTAAGACAAGGCAAGACAAATATTATTACAGCTCATCGAATGAGTGCCGTTAGTCATGCAGATATGATAGTTGTTATGGATGAAGGCACAATCATTGAAAGAGGGACACATCAAGAGTTGATGAGTATTAAAGGCTGGTATTATGAAACATACCAAGCTCAAGCTTTACATGAAGAAATCGCGAGTAGTTTAGATGAGTTAGCGAAAGGGGATGACAGCAATGGCACAAAATCATAATTTAACTGCTAAAGATCAATTTGTAGTACTTAAAAGATTGATTAAATATACATTCCCCTTTAAAAGTATTATAGCGCTAGCTTTTTTAATGTTGACGATTTCAACAGTAGCAAGCATTGCTACACCTTATTTAGTGAAAATATTTATCGATGACTATTTAACACCTCAAGTATTTCCTGAAAATGATATAGCTTTATTAATAACAGTATTCTTTATTACACAAATAGTTGGTGCTGTTGCAACTTATTGGAATGTTTATCTTTTTCAATATTTAGCATTTAAAGTGATACAGCAATTGAGAATAGATGCATTTGATAAAATCGGTCAACTAGGTATGCGTTATTATGACAAGGAACCTGGAGGCAGCATCGTATCTAGATTAACTAACGATACTGAAGCCATCGTCGAAATGTTCATCGGTGTATTTGCATCATTTTTAATGGCAATCTTTATGGTCATTTCAAGTTATGTCATGATGTTTATTTTAGATTTTAAACTTGCATTAATGGCACTTGTATTTGTGCCGATTATTATCTTGATATTAGCGCTTTACAGAAAATATTCAGCTATATATTTTTCACAAGCAAGACAACTTTTATCTGATTTAAATGCAAAGCTTGCAGAATCTATTGAGGGTATGCGCATTATTCAAGTGTTTAATCAAGAGAAGAGATTGCAAAGTGAATTTAATGATATTAATGATGAACACTATGATTTTAATATGAAGACAGTTAAAATTGATGGGCTTTTGTTAAGACCAGCAATTAGTATGATTTCAGTCTTTGCCGTCATTATGATACTAAGTTATTTCGGTATATTGAGTTTTTCAGGTGCGGTAACAGCTGGTGTTGTATTTGCTTTTGTACAATACATGGAAAGTTTCTTTGAACCAATTAATCAAGTCAGTCAAAATTTAAACGTATTCCAACAAGCACTTGTATCAGCGAGCCGAGTATTTAAACTTATCGACAATGATATGGTCGAACCGAAACAATTAGAAAATAAAAACTATCATATAAGTGAAGGGAAAGTTGAATTTAAAAATATTACATTTAGTTATGATGGTAAAAATGATGTATTAAAAAATATATCATTTACTGCAAATCCAGGAGAAACAGTTGCACTCGTTGGTCATACTGGATCAGGAAAAAGTTCAATCATAAATTTATTTATGAGATTCTATGAATATAATCAAGGCGAGATTTTAATTGATAATCAATCGATTAAAGAGATACCTAAAAATGACTTGAAACATAATATCGGGCTAGTACTACAAGATGCATTTATATTTTATGGAACAATCACTTCAAATATAAAACTGTATCACCCTACAATGACTTTTGAGAAAGCAAGAGAAGCGGCTGAGTTTGTAAATGCAGATCAATTCATTAATAAATTACCTGGGAAATATGACCATCAAGTAATTGAAAAGGGAAGCGCGTTTTCAAGTGGAGAAAGACAATTGTTAGCATTTGCGAGAACAATTGCAAGTGACCCTAAAATATTAATTCTTGATGAAGCGACAGCTAATATAGATTCTGAAACAGAAGCTCAAATTCAATTATCACTAGAAAAAATGCGTAAAGGTAGAACGACATTGGCAATTGCACATAGGCTCTCTACAATACAAGATGCCGATCAAATACTCGTTCTTAATAAAGGTGAAATAGTAGAACGTGGTACACACGATGAATTAATTAAAGAAAATGGAATCTATCATAAAATGTATTTATTACAGAACGGATAAAGTGTAATGGGCAGATTTTAGAAAAATGTCCTTTATAAATTTAAGCCTGTGCAGATGAAAGCGTCTGTTCAGGCTTTTTTAATGTAAATCTGTATAATGAATAGTAATAGATTGTTAGAGGGGGATTTTACATGGGTGTTTTTGATGTAGATTATAATAAAATAACAGAACGAACACAATTTCCATATGAAATCGAAGTGATTCATCATACTTGGATAACAATGTCTGATGGGACTAGGTTATCAGCTAAAATATGGAAACCTAAGACGGATGACAAGACTAAGGGAGCTGTTTTGGAATATTTACCGTATAGAAAAGATGAATTCACAGCTTTAAGAGATGAAATTAGACATAAATATTTTGCTGGCTTTGGTTATACAGCAATTCGAGTAGATATAAGAGGTACGGGTGACTCTGAAGGTATTATTGAAGATGAATATCCATTGCAAGAACAAGATGATGCCATAGATATTATAAATTGGATTACATCACAACAATGGTCAAATGGTTCTGTAGCAATGATTGGTAAATCGTGGGGTGGATTTAATGGTTTGCAAGTAGCTGCTAGACAACCAGAAGCATTAAAGACGATTATATCATTATGCTCGACTGATGATCGTTATGCTGATGATGTGCACTATAAAGGCGGTACTTTGATGGCATCAGATATGCTCTGGTGGGCTTCAACAATGTTTGCTTATAATGCGAGACCTGCTTTTCCTAAATATTTTGGGGATAAATGGTATGAAAATTGGTTAGAACGTCTTGAACAGACACCGCCGTTTGTTGAAGAATGGGTAAGTCATCAAACAAGAGATGATTATTGGAAACATGGTTCAATTAACGAAGATTATTCTGATATTAAGATTCCAGTATTAACGATGAGTGGTTGGGCAGATGGTTATACAAATGCTGTATTTCGCTTAATGGAAAATTTAAATGTACCGAAAAAAGGTATTATTGGACCGTGGGCACACGAATTTCCAGATGTTGCAATTCCTGGTCCTCAATTTGGTTATTTACAAGAAGTCGTTTCATGGTTAGATAAATGGATGCAACAAGATTCAACTATAGATCATCAAGATGAATTTTTAGTATATTTGCAAGACAGCGTAGAACCAAAAACATCATATGATTATAGAGAAGGTAAATGGTTTGATTTGTTGAAAGAAGAAACGACTAAGAAAGATCTATTAAGTAGTATGACTAGAGTAATTTCATTAAAAAATAACCAGCAACATGGATTATATTCAGGCGTATTTTGTCCTTTTGGGCAAGAAGGAGATTTACCGGATGATCAAACTATTGATAATGATTTAGCTAGTTCATTTATGTTGGATACATTTGGTGAAACTTTGAATATAATAGGACAACCAGTAGCAAAGTTACATCTGAAATCTGATAGTAAATTTGGTAATATCCATGTTCGTATTACAGACGTACATCCAGACGGTCACAAGACGCTCGTTACAATGGGTCAACTTAATTTAAACCATTATAAGAGTCATGAAACACCTGAAGACTTACCGGTGAATGAGTTTATAAATGTTGAAGTGCCGTTAGATGTTATTGGTTATCAAATACCAGCTGGACATACAATAGAAATATCTATCGCACCTGCATATTGGCCACAAATTTGGCCAAGTAGAGAAGTAGCAAACATCGTAGTAGACTTAGAATATTCGCATTTGGAATTGCCATTAGTGGACAATTTTGAAGAAGTTCAATTAAACTATCAATTATCAGAAACAGCACAACCATTAGAAAAAATTATCCATAGAGAAGGTTCAAGAACGAGAGATATAACGAAGCGATTAACAACAAATGAATGGGTATTAAGAGATTATTCAGATGAAGGTTTAAGAACATTGAAAGAAAGTAATATCACATATGGCACCGAGAATCTGAATTTATATACAATTACAGAAGGCGATCCCCTCACAGCAAAAGTACAATGCGATTGGAAAGTAATCGTTAAAGATGATGATATTGATACCGAAGTAGAAACATATAGTACAATGACATGTGATGTAGACTATTATTATTTATACAACAAGCTAGTAGCATATAATGATGGCGTACAATGCTTCACAAAGACTTGGAATAAGAAAATAAAAAGAAACTATACTTAGAAGATTTATGAAGTATCAGGAATATATGCTAGGTAAAAAGGGTTGAATCCGGATGAATCGCACGAAGACTCCAGAGATATCGTGCGATTTAGATCCAAATCCAAATCCAAACTCAGATCCACAATCCATGCCATCTTTAATCATCCTTAATATAGCAAAACCCGTGAGAGCCAGTAGTTATCGTGGCTCTCACGGGTTTCTTTTTAATCTATATATCGATATGACATAAGTTCTTGTAACATATTGATTTCTTCTTGTAACTTAGCTCCGATATTTGTATCGCGAACTTTTTTTCTTTCGAGTTCTTCATCTACAACACGTCGTACGGATAGTTCGTCAGCACCGTTTAGTAGTACGTTTTCTTTTGTACCAAAGTGTTTGTGAGCTACAAGTTGCATTCCGAATGAGTTATAAAGTAATGTATAGCCAGCGATACCTGTTGTAGATTGGTATGCTTTTGAAAATCCACCATCAATGACAATCATTTTACCGTTTGCTTTAATTGGATTTTCTCCATCTATTTCTTTTACAGGTGTATGTCCGTTTATAATACGACCTTGTTCTGGGTCCAAGTTGAATTCTTCCAACATTTTACGGCACATTTCACTGTCTTCTCTTAAATAGTAGTATGGATTTTTTTCTTCTTTATGTGAAGCTTTATCTTTTATGAAATATCTTTCGAATGTAGTCATGGCACGTTTCCCGAATAGTGAAGAATATTTACCTGTCCATAAATACCAGATTAAATCTGTAGATAAATCATCTGTTTCGTTTTTATGGCTAAATGACTCTCTAATATGATATTCGAACTGATCAAGTAATTCTCGTCCATTATACATCTTGCCGTCAATTTCCATTTCTTCCATGTTGCCGTGTTCATCTACCGGTATACAACCATGGATCAATAAATTACCGTTATATTTTAAATATAAATCTCCTTTTTTCATTAAGAAATTCATATGACGTTTGAGTTTCTCTGATTCTTGAACGGAGAGTAGTAATTTATTAATGACTTCTTCTTCTTCTTCAATTAATTCTGCTGGGTTTGCACGATTAATTGTTTCAAAGCATGTATTTTCAAGTGGGTAAGTATGACCATATACTGTAAACTCTTGTTTATCGTAATCTACTTTTTCTAGGACTAATCTTTCTTCCATATCAAAAGAAGGTCTGCGTTTAATAATTGGGCTTTCTAATTTAAATTGAATAATAGCGATTGCTTGATGAATTTTAGTGATTTGTAATTTTTCATCTTCAGATATTTTTTTTTCTGCGTGTTGTTTTGGATAAAAAGCAGGATTATCTCCATAATATTTTTCTGCTAAATTGACTAATGGTCGCAAGTTTATACCATAGGCATCTTCAATTATATCTAGATTATCGTAACGTGCGCATATTCTTAATATATTTGCTAAACATACTTTAGAACCTGCATAAGCACCAATCCAAAGTACATCATGGTTACCCCATTGAATATCAACTGAATGATAGTTAATCAGTGTTTCCATAATTTTATCAGGTTCTGGGCCACGGTCATAAATATCACCAACTACATGTAAGTGGTCTACAACAAGTTGTTGTATGGTATATGCTAAACCGGTAATGAGTTTATCTGACTGTCCAAGAGAGTTGATTTTTTGAACGATTGTTTCATAATAAGTAGTCTTGTTATTATAGACATTACTTTTATATAAAAGTTCTTCGATTATGTATACAAATTGTTTTGGTAAAGCTTTACGTAATTTAGAACGCGTATACTTACTTGAAGCATATGAAATAAGGTGAATCATTTGTTGAATTGTTTCAACGTACCAGTCATTTAAATCAGCTTTTGTTTCAAATTGATTTTTTATAAGCTTTAGTTTTTCTTCTGGGTAATAAACTAAAGCAGCAAGTTCACTAATTTGTTCTTCAGAATGTGTATCTTTAAAAATATCATGAATTTTAGCTCTAACATTACCCGAACCATTTCTTAAAACGTGTTGAAAAGCATGATATTCACCGTGCAAATCACTGACGAAATGTTCAGTTCCTTTAGGTAAGTCTAATATAGATTGTAAGTTAATAATTTCAGTCGCTACTTTTTCTTCTTCGTCAAACTTTTCTGCTAATAAATTTAAGTACTTTTCTTTTAAATTCTGGTTGTCATATTGAGTCATGAAAAAATCACTCCGTTCATCATATTTAAATTTTATTATTTTAAATTAAACATACCATTTGAGATATAGTATATCACATTAAGCGTTTTCTTTAATGGTTTAAAACAAGGTTAAAGAGGTTATAAAAGTAAAAAAGGAGCGGATGACTGATGAGCTGTAAAATAGAAAGAATTTATGAAAGTGAAGAAGAAAATACAATTAGAGTGTTAGTCGATAGAGTATGGCCAAGAGGTATATCTAAAGATAAAGCTAACCTTGATCATTGGCTGAAAGAAATTGCGCCTTCTGACACTTTAAGAAAATGGTTTAATCACGATCCAGATAAATTTTCTTCCTTTAAAGAAAAATATAAAAAAGAACTAAAATCTGGCGAGCAACAAGAAGCTTTAGAAGAACTAAAAGAAATATACAAAAAAAGCGATAAAAAGGTTGTCTTATTATACAGTGCGAAAGATGAAAAAAATAATCAAGCAGTAGTTCTAAAAGAAATAATTGACCATCAGAAAAAAGATTGATATAAACATATTTTAAAACTGGCAATTTACTGCCAATATAATGATAAGAGGCTGTGACAATTAATTTGTCAAGCCTCTTAATTCTGTCCTTTTATTGCTATTTTATGCTTCTATTCAACTGTTGATACATTGTCTTTGCATCTTCTTTTGTGCTTATTCCATGAACGTTCATGCGACCGTCTTTAAATAAAGTCATGTTTATATCTGCATACTTTATAAATTTTACATAATCATTTTCTTTAATAATATGACCTGGGAAATAGTGTGCGAATTCAAATGCTTGTTGTTTAAATCTGAATAAGAATGTATCTCCACAAAGTGATTCTATTGATGGATGATAAGAATTATTCAAAGAATGGTATGTTTTTTGTTCACATACAATACAATTGTTGTTTTTTAAAACATCTACATTCCTAGTGCGTGTAGATATTTCAAAGGTATCAATCGTAATCAGTTTTTTAGAAAATCCATTTCCAGAAACGAAGCGTAATAATTCGGATACTTCATAACTTGCTACTTGTTGAACGACAGGTGGTAATACACCATTAATTGCACAGCTTTCACCAGTATGTGGAACTGTATTAAGGATGCACTGCAAACAAGGCCCAGTAAAATCTATAGCATATACAGTTCCTTTGCTTCCAACTGCTGCTCCGTATATCCATGGAATCTGTAATTTATGGCTCACTTCATTGATTAAAAAACGCATATCAAATTGATCCATTCCATCAATTATGATGTCAGGTTGTATTTTGCTAATGATGTCTTCAATGTTATTTGATGTCATTTCTTGATGAATCGCATTTAGTTCAACATTATGATTAATTTGCTTTATTTTCTCTTTTACAGCGTATACTTTTGGTAACATTGCTTGTGCATCATGTTCATCATAAAGTGCTTGGCGATGTATGTTTGACAGTTCTACAATATCCATGTCGATGATTGATAATTTATGTGCACCCATTCGAGCTAATAATTCAGCGACATGGCTACCAAGAGCACCAGCACCCATGATTAAAATATTTGTATTTTGTAATTGTTTTTGGCTTTGTTCTCCAAAGTGCTGATACTTTATTTGTCTTTCATAACGGTTCATTATAAGAAACCTAAACCTTCAGTAGGGCTAGATGCTTGTGCAGTATATTTAACAGGTATTCTACCGGCAGTATAACTTAATTGTCCTGCTTCAATACCTAACTTCATTGCGCTAGCCATAGTTACAGGGTCTCTAGCACCAGAAATAGCAGTGTTTAATAAAATAGCATCTGCACCTAATTCCATTGCATAACAAGCATCTTTCGGAGACCCAATACCAGCATCGACGATAACAGGAATACTTGATTGTTCTATAATATATCTTAAGTTAAGAGGGTTATTGATTCCTCTACCTGTACCTATTGGTGAAGCGAGTGGCATAATAGCGTGAACACCTAATGCTTCTAATCTTTTTGCTAGCACGACATCACATGAAATATATGGACATACGATATAGCCTTTTTCTAATAAAATTTCACAAGCTTTGTAAGTTTCTATTGGGTCAGGCAATAACGTTTTATCATCACCAATTACTTCCACTTTAATGAGATTACATAATCCAGCATGATTCGCAATTTCAGCAATGCGCACAGCTTCTTCGGCAGTATGAGCACCAGCTGTATTAGGGAATGTAATGAATTTTTCTAAGTCTACGTTAGCTAAAGGATTGGGTAAAGATTTATCATATAAATTCATTCGTCTAACAGCAAAGGTTAGAACTTCCGTGCCAGATGCTAGTATGGCTTCAGATTGTGTTTGTTCGTCTTTGAACTTTCCTGTACCTAATAATAATCTTGAGTTAATTTCATATGGTCCTATTTTTAACATTTTATCCGCCTCCGACAAATTCTAATAGTTCTAATCGATCTGACTCTCTAACGAGAATATTGCTAAATTGATCATTCTTTACAAGTGTGTCATTCCATTCAACTATAATTCTTTCTTGATCTAACTCTAGCGATTGGAGTAAATCAGACAAAGTTAATACTTCGTCGAAATTAAATTCATCTCCATTGATCATACATTTCATAACTGAACACTCCTTTTAACTTTAAAATCATCTAATAATGATGGTGCTTGATCGTTAACTATCCATTCAGAAAGTAACTTTCCAATGATAGGTGAAAGTAAAATACCATTTCTATAATGTCCAGTTACTAAGAAAAGACCATGATCTATTTCATCCATAATTGGCCATTCATTATGAGTGTATGGCCGAATACCAGACCATTTATGGATGATATTGCTTTCCTTTAATATTGGTATATATGATGTTGCTTGGTTAATTAACCACTTTTCTCCTTCAGCTGAAGTGCCAACGGAATAGTCATCAAAATAACTTGTAGCTCCAACTAGGAATGTATTGTCTCGTTTAGGTACAATATAGCATCCATTCGTTATAAACAAAGTTTGTTTCAAACTAAGCTGTTCATTCTTTAACAACAATACTTCACCTTTAACCCCAGTTAATTTCGGCTCAATTTGATAGTCTTCTAATAGTTTATTACTCCATGCACCTCCTGCTACGACAACCTTTTTTGAGAACAAAATAGTATCTGAAGTATGAACTTTATAACAATCTTTTAAACGTTTGATTGCTTTAACTTCAGTGCTATATAATCGTTCAATCCCTTTATTGGTAATTGATTTTAATAATGCTTTTGTATATTTTGAAGCATTAATCTGACCGTCATCAGGGATGTATATAGCAGGATGCTTAAATTCAATTGTATGTTTAGAAAGATTGTCTAAATCCTTTTTGTTTAATGGTGTTACAGATCTATCTCGCTCATTTAAAAAATGATATTGCTCTGTTAAACATTCGACGTCTTCTTCTGAAGCGGCCATTTTGATTAATCCGTGTTCTTGATAATCTATATTAATGTTTGTTTCTTTATATAATTCATGGCTTAAAGCTTTAAAATAATCTCTTGAACGTAAAGCGAGTTGGTAAAGTGCTGTATCTTGAACAAATTCATTTTGAGCACCTAACATGCCACCTGCTTTATATGATGCATGTAAACCAGGGATATCACGATCAATTACTGCAATAGATAAATGTGCTTTGTCCATTAACTCACGTGCAATAGACATGCCGATTACACCGGAACCGACAATTATAACGTCATACATATGCATGCCACACCTTCCTTAAATGTTCTATTTCTTGAATGCTACAATCTCTGAAAAAGGAAATTGCACAAATTCCTTGAAAACCTGCTGGAAGTACTTTAAGTGAATCTTGATTGATACCACCAATAGCATAAATAGGGATATCAATCGAAGTTGCAATCTTGATTTCATCAACAGATTTAGGAATGAGACCTTCTTTTGAAGATGATTCAAAGACATGTCCGAAAAATACAAAATCTAAATGATGATGTTTAGCAAGTTCAACACCTTGAACAGAATGCGTCGACATACTAACTGAAATATGTGGATGAGACGCTTTATATAGAAAAGCTTGTTCGTCATTTTCTCGAAAATGAATAAAGTGTAAGTCATATAATTCAAGAACAGAAATATCTGTATGAACCATTAATTTGTCTCTAGGAAAACCATGAGTTAACAAATAATCGATCGCGTTACATAATAAATTGCGACTCATAGGAACTCTAAGCAATAATAAGTCAATATCATTTGAAAACTCTATATAATGATCTAAGTCATCATTAACTAAATGCTTGTACGGTGAAATGGCTATAAACAATTGAATCACTCCAAATAAAAAAGCGCTATTTTTCCATATATAGAAAAATAGCGCAAAAATTAGCTTCTTTAGATACGCCACTTTCCTACGCCAGTATGAACTGGATCAGGTTCTGGGAATCCTAAAGTCGCTACTTTAGTCTCAGCCTCTAATAAGGCACTTCCAGTGGTCTGTTATTTAATTATTAATTTCATTGTACATATAATAGTCTGAATGTTCAAATAGAAAATTAAAATAACACGAGTTTAATAAAAATAATAAAGGGAATTAAAACAAATAATAACTAGTTTCTCTTTATACGTATGAATAAAAATGCTACATGATTTTATATCATAAAAGGTGGGATGAGAGATGGGTACACTTTTATTTATCATTGCATTACTTATAATCGTAATTTTATATCTCATAGTTAGAATGAAATATATATCAGACTTTAACAAAAGAAGAACAGTACGTAAAAGAGAACAAAGATTAAAAGAACTTATTAACTCAGCATTCAAAATCGATAGGTTACAATTAATCGAAGAACGGAAAGCAGATATTAAATTAAAATATAATAAAAGAGCGATAGCCGTTAAACGAGAACAAATCAAAAAGGTAGATTCAAGTGACGAAGAAAGAATTGAGATTAAATATGAATTGCCAGATGGTATAACTAAAGAAGAAATCTTTGATTTTATAATAGAAAATAGTAACTTCTATATTACTGAAGAACGCTATAATAATTTAAAAACTCAAACAGAGTAATTGAATGGAGGCTATTATGATGAATCCTGTAGTCAAAGTATATACAAATGAAAAAGATTTAGAAACAGACGTCAATACATTAAAAGACCAAGGCATTAGCCAAAAAGACATTTATATACTCTCATCAGACGAAGCACACACAGCAGAAATCGTAGAGCAAACAGAATTAGAAAATATCAATTACAATAGAAAAGATATTGGTGGATATTCTTATAAAGAAGATGAATTTCTAAGGAAGTTAGAAATACTTAATATAACTGAAATAGAAGCAGAAAAATATATAAAAGAAATAAAACAAGGAAAAGTATTACTGATCGTAACAGATCAAAGAATAAAAGGCGTATTAAAATAACGTCGTTATAAACATACTAAACCCCAGCAGACACAAAAGTCATGCTGGGGTTTTAGTATCTATAGCATTCAAAATTAAGAAGCTAAAGCATCAATTACATAAAATACACCAAACAATATAAACATAAAAGCAATCATGAATGAAATAAATACCGCAGCAAGAAGCGGGTTGAATAATAAAACAATACCTGCAAAAATACCAATTGAAATGACATTAGAATATGAAACTAAAAAAATGAACATTTATATTCAGGAAGCATACTTTAAATCCACACTATTACAAGGCATAGAAAGCTCACTTAAAGGTTTGAAAAACTATATTTTTCAGGCAACAATGTAATGATTGGATGTTTGAGTTTATTAAAGAATGAAGATAATAGTTTGATAGCAAATATAAGTGATTATAATTCTTTATATATTAAAGATACTGAATATTCTTCTATTACTCACTTACCTTTATTATCGTTTATGGCAAATGTATCTAGAAGAAATTTGATTTAAATCTCAAAAAAATTTTCAGTGTATTTTAATTTTATTTATTATATAATTAATTTAGTAAATTTTAATTAAAGGGAAAAAATATGATTGAAAATGAATTGGATAAAATTTTGAGTATAGCTAAAAAAGAAAATCATTATATTACTAGGGAAAAAGCGTTTGATGTTCTCATGTGCTCAATTTATTGTTATAAATCAATAGATTATAAATTGAATTGGTATGATTTAATAAATGAAAATATAACTGATGGAAAAAATGATGGGGGAATTGACTTCGTCTATTTTGATGATGAAAACACAAAAGTAGTAATTGGACAAAATAAATACTCTAAAAACATCAAAGTAAATGACATTTTTGCTGAAGTTAGCAAAATTAATAATACGTTATATGATTTTGATAAGGAAAAAACTACTTCTTATAGTAGAGAGGTTAAAAAGTTATTACGTAATTCTTTAGATAGACTTACTGATGAAGAAGAAGGGAATGTTGAAATCGTATTTTCTTCTACGAGTCAAGTTAGTGAGAAAGAAGTACTGAGAAAAGTAAATAATGTACAAAATTCAAAATTTGTAGAATTTAATTTATTAAATGAGATAGAAATTGAAAAAGTTATTGAGGAATTGAAGCAATCATTAGAAGTTGCAAAAGAATATAAATTTGAAATAGATAAATCTAAAAATGCATTAAGATATGAATCTGATGATTATAAAGGTATTGTTGTTAATATCAGTGCAACTAGTTTAAAGATTGCTTATGAAAAATTTGAACGTGATGGACTATTTAATATGAATATTAGAAGATATATTAAGTCTAAAAATGTTGATGATCCCATTATTCATAGTATGAGGAAAAGTCCGGAAGATTTTTGGGTTATGAATAATGGAATAACGATTGCATGTAATGACTACATATTAGATGGGGATAATATTAAAGTATATGATTTTTCAATAGTTAATGGTGGACAAACTACTCATCTGATTGCGAAAAATTTAGATTCATGTAAAGAAAATTTTTATGTAATATGTAAAATCATAAAGAAAAAAATGATAGTAAAGGAAATGAAAGAACATTTTTTAACAGTATAGCTGAAGCTACTAATTCTCAAAAATCTATACAACCAAAAGATTTAAAAGCAAATGCTCCTGAAATGGTTCATCTTCATAAGATTTTAATTGAACAAGATATTTACTTAGAAATAAAAAGAGGAATTCCTACTCCTAGAAAGTACTCAACAAACAAGATTAAAAATGAAGAATTTGCACAGATATTTTATTCATTTGTCTACCAAAAACCGGGTACTGCTAGATCTTCAAAAAGAAGCTTATTTGCTAATAATAATCATTATAAAAGTATATTTAAATTAGATTATGCTTCTGATAATAATAAAGTCAAGTTTATAAAAGACTTGATAGATTTAAATAAGCGAATTGGTTATATTATACAAGGAATCAAGGACAATAACCATGAGTTAGAAATATTTGATAATGAACATATGATAATACTTAATAATGGTAAGTATTCAATAATTGCTATAATAGGATTAATATATAGAATTGTTAATAATGATCCTGGTTCAAAGAATAAGGGTGACTTAGTAGGTGATGATTTTGTATATGGTGAATTTTTATCTAACTATAAAGAAGATGATATAGACGAAAAACTAAAGGATTTAATAGTGGAATATGTTCAAATATTGAAAGAAATTTATGATAATGAGTTTACTTTGGGGAACGTCACAAGTCCTAGTAATTTCTTTAAAACAGATAAAAAGTATATTGATAAAATAGCAAGTAAGATAATAAATAATCAAAAAGTAAAAAGAAATAACCATGAATTAATTGATGCTTATGGTGATTTATTTAGAAGAAAGTTATAATCTATTAAGCTTGTGAATTAGTAGTGTCTATATAAACTATCCAGATAAATTCATTTTAAGAGTTTATCTGGATTTTTTATAAAACCATTTTTTATTGAGATAAAGTGATTTGGATATATTAAAATGTCATGGAGTTCTTAATATAGATCTAATAAAATTGCTTAATCTAACGG
>NZ_RXWZ01000145.1 GCF_003970575.1 Mammaliicoccus fleurettii | reverse complement strand
AACAATGAAAGAATACATGCAGGATTAAATTATCAAACGCCAACCTCTTATAAACTTATGAATTCTGTCTAAGTTTTTGTTGACATACCACTTTTCTCTGAATTATGTCCCTTAGCCCCTTGCACTACCACTCACACTCTCTTACCTATTATAACTATGATATGGGCATGTGATAATGTGATCGTCAATAATACCTATACTTTGTAAAAATGAATAGACAATTTTTGGACCGACAAAATTAAATCCAATTTTTTTTAAGTCTTTACTTAATTTAATTGAAAGTTCTGTTTCAGCTGGTATGCCTGTTGTATTATGCCATTCGTTGATTATAGGTTTGCCCTCTACATAAGACCATAAAAAGTTTGCTAAACTTCCATATTGTTGCTGAATGTTTTGCACTAATAATGCATTGTTTCTTACGGATTTGATTTTTCCTTTATGTTTTATAACGTTATATTCTGTTCTAATTTCCTCTAATTCATCGTCTGTTAATTGTGCACATTTTTCGATATCAAATTGTTTAAATGCTTCTTGATATGCATGACGTTTTTGTATAACAGTTTCCCAAGACAAACCTGCTTGAGCGCCTTCTAAAGAAAGCATTTCAAATATATATTGATCATCTTTATTTATTCTACACCATTCTTTTTCATGATATACTTTCATTAAATCACTACTTGGCCACGTGCATTCAGTCATGCTTAATCACTCATTCCATATTTTTTATCTAACTTATGATTTCGAATCATAAATATTATAATTGTAATTCCAAATACACTTAATATTAAAATTGCCTCCCAAACGCCTAATTTAAAAGGCATCCCCAATGCTGTATATAAATCTTTAACTACGATAAATGTAAATAACGCCATAATTTCAAATTTTATAAAATAAATAAGTAATTTAGCATTTTCTATTTGTTCTTCGTTTGGCTTACCATAAAGTGATGGAACATGTATGTATTGATCTAATTCAGGTCTACTTACAATAGTATGTAATATTAACCAGATAAATATTCCTAATGCTGGCATAAAAAAGATAAATGCTTTTGTTGCCCATGCATCTGGATTACCTGCAAAATCATAATGACTTGGTATATTATCGGGCAATACGTCAAAATTAATTATAATTAATATGGTTCTGTTGCAAAGTAAAAAAATATAGCTAACCACTAATTTATCATGTCAGTGTTCGCTTAACTTGCTAGCATGATGCTAATTTCGT
>NZ_RXWZ01000144.1 GCF_003970575.1 Mammaliicoccus fleurettii | reverse complement strand
ACACAATACACCTATTATGATATAATGTTTTATAAATTTTTTACCCAAAAATATCCCTCATTCATATATCTAATAAGTTAAATTTAACATAGAAATGAGGGATAAACCATTATATATTCTTATTTCTTATAATGTAGTGATTAATTGCTGTGAAAATAACTATACATGCAATTGAAATCCAAATTTGATATACCTTCATTGATATCATACCTTGATTTAATATTTTAGGTAAAAAGTCTAAAGGATTATATTTCATCATGTTTGCTAAATCTTCGCCAATTTTTGGTATAAATATGAATGCCTCAAATATATTAGGTAATAAAATCATACAAAGTATTGCAGCCGTATAAACAATGGCAGATTTACCTGTTAATAAATTTAATATATTTAATAATGTGACATAGAAAACAATGATTAACATTAATACGCCTAACATTTTTAGATAATCAGTGAAACTTAACTTCCCTGCATCTATCATTGTCGATGATAACAATGTAAATAGTGTACCAAAAACAGCAAATATAATGACTACACCAACTACAGATAGTAATTTAGCATATAAATACTTAATTCGATTAGTTTTCGAATTTAAAAATAACTGTATTGTACCGAATTGCATATCACGTACAATCGTTCTAATAGCAAACATAAGTGCAACAAGTCCACCAAACATAATGAACATTGATAAAACAACTTGTGCATTGAAAGGTGCATCTAAAGTTTTAACTGAAATAATAACACCTACTGCAGGTATAATTGATAGTAAAAATCCTAAATATCCTAAAGGACTCTTGAAAATTCTTGTTAAGTCATATTTTACATGTTGTCCAATATTCATTATGCTTCAACTCCTTTATTAATATTAAAGTATTGATCTCTCAACGTTGTTTTATTATTTTCGATAAATTTCGGATAAATATTTTTATTGCCAAGCTCTTTTAATACGCCTTGATAATCTTGTAATGCTTCAACAGAGATTATTGATTCTTGCTTATTGCTTGCTACTACTTTGTACTTCATAGTAAGTATGTTAAGTGCTTCATTATAAACTTCTTGTACAAAAGTAAACTTCGTTACATACGTTGATTGATCTTTCATATTGTAATCTTCAACAATCGCGCCATCTTTCATAAACACTGTTCTGTCACATATTAGCTCTATATCTTCTAATTTATGACTAGAAATTAAAATTTTAATATTCAATTCTTTACTAACTCTTTCTAACGTCTTCAATACATCGATAGAACCATCTGGATCCATTCCATTTGTAGGCTCATCTAAAATTAAGTATTGTGGTTTGTTCATTAAAGCAACTGCTATTGATAACTTCTGTTTCATTCCCATAGAATACTTTTTAACTTTTTTATTGATATATGGTTTTATACCAAATGATTCTATTAATTGATTGATATATTGATCATCAACTTGTGTACCCAAAACATTTCTAAAAAAGTTTAAGTTATAATAGCCAGTTTTGTTCAAATATAATTTAGGATTTTCTATTAAATAGCCGACTTTAGTATTGCTTTCTTTACTAAAAGTACCATCATATTTAACAATATTTTCATTCATAATTTTCATTAATGTTGTTTTACCAACACCATTTTTTCCGATTAAACCTACAATTTGGCTTTCACCAAATTCAAAATCTATATTTTTTAGGACATGTTGTTTTCCGTAATGTTTCTGTATTTGAGTTAATTTCACAACTACTCACCTCTTCTTTAAATTGTAATA
Source organism: Mammaliicoccus fleurettii (assembly GCF_003970575.1). Classification (GTDB taxonomy): domain Bacteria; phylum Bacillota; class Bacilli; order Staphylococcales; family Staphylococcaceae; genus Mammaliicoccus; species Mammaliicoccus fleurettii. The sequence continues at coordinate 5,666 of NZ_RXWZ01000144.1, read as the reverse complement.
GTATTTTTACGTGCTTTATTAATAGCTAAGAAATAAGTTATAACAAATAATATAATTGAACAGCCTAAATATATTTCCATATCATATTGAGAAAATACTTCTGTATGGATATAGAACACGCCAATCAAATTATCTATATATTGAATCATGTTTGGGATAATAGCACCCACTATAATAATCCAAAATATAAGTGGGATTTTCAGCAATCTTTTATATTCAGCCAATGGTAATATCAAACTAACCGTTAACAAATTAGCAGATATATTCATGAACACACTTGTAAAGTCAATTGTGACTTCCATTCCAGATCCTTTAAATAATAAAGCTGTTGCTGATAATATTGCTAACGTAACTAGTGTTAATAGAATCAATATTATTGCTGTGAAATAATGAGCATTAATTACTGTTGATTGCTTTACTGGTAAGCTTAAAAATGTAAGCTCAGAATAATTTTCACTAATTCTTAAATAGAGATAATATGACCAAACTAAGAACACAATATGGATTGTTATGACTAATACACCTAAAATAGCAATTTTAAAGAAATTCTGTATTGGAATAACAATCAACAATGGTGACATCAATGTAATGCCTAACAATATAAATAAATATGGCTTTAATAAAACTAAGTTTCTATATAATATTGCTTTCATTTTATACCTCCATAAATATTTATTTTGTCATTTTTAGCTTTATGGATAGCCTTGTTGAACTGTATTATCCAAGTTGTCATAGCGATAATTAATAATATAGTTGGCAGGAAATACAAGTATATTTTCCATCCAAGTACATCAGCAAATGGATAAGAACGGTTTGAATAAATTCCAAAATAAAACATTGTAAAAACCACATACATTCCAACCAATATCCAAGCTCCAAACTGATTGTGATTAACTTGTGCAATTGTAGGATACACAATACTTAATGTAAATAAATTTGTGGCTACAATAAATATTGCTCCTTGTATAAATATCGTGTCTTGTTTATATATTGCAATAATGGTTACCATAACAAATGAAATAGTCGTCAATAATAAATTATATAAATAATGTGCTTTTACGATATCTATTTTGGAAATGGGTAAACTATTATAAAATATTTGACTACTTTGTTTATTCAAGAATATTGCATTATTAATACAGTGAACCGAAACAACTGCTATAAAATAAATAGGAACGAAATTAAACAGTCCATTTCCATTAACTGAAAATGTAAATTCAGAAAAGAAAGTCAAAATAAAGCACAATAAATATAATAAGTAATAGCCCTTTTCATATTGAAAATTCCGATAAAATATTGCTTTCATTTAAACCACTTCCTTATTGAATTTATCCTTTTCAATTCTTACCATGATATCTTCAATAGATGGTGTTTCAACAACGATGTCGTTTCCAAATAACTCTACAAATACGGAGCTTTGGTTTGTTAATCCAGAAAACCCAGTGTGAGTTTCTTTAATACTTATTAACAGTTCTCTTAATTCATCATCGAGTATAGCAGAATCACCTTTAATAATTTTATAACCTTCTATAAGTTCATCAACACTTTCATTAATAACGATTGAGCCATCTTTTAAGTACACAATGTAGTCGGCTATTTTTTCTAAATCTGAAATTATATGAGTTGAAAAGAAAATTGTTTTATCTTCATCAATTAATTCTTTTTGTAAAATTTCTAGTACTTCATTCCTCACAACAGGATCAAGTCCTGCTGTTGGTTCATCTAATATATAAAGCTCAGCATGATGACTTAAAGCGATTGCTAATGAAAGTTTCATCTTCATACCTGTAGAAAATTGTTTTATCTTTTGCTTATATGGAAGTTGAAATTGGTTCATATATTTTTGAAACATATCGTGGTCCCAATTTTTATAGTATTTGCTTACAACAGATTCTATTGTTTTTATGTTCCAATTCTCATACATGTAAAGTTCAGAATATACAAACCCAATTTTGTTTTTAATTTCAACTGGGTTAGCTGTTAAATACTCACCTAATAACTTTAAATCTCCGCTTTGTTCTTTTAACAAGCCCATTATTATGCGGATGATAGTTGTTTTACCTGATCCATTAGCTCCAATAAAACCTGTAACATAACCTTTTTTTACTTCAAAACTAATATTTTTTAGTTGAAGATTTTCAACTTTATAATTTAATTGATTAACTTCTATTGCATTAGCCACTTTATTCACCTTCCTCATATATCAAAGTAATAATTTCATTTATTTCTTTAACATCCATCCCTATTAATTTAGCTTGCTTTGTTAATTCTTTAGCTAAATCTTCAATAACAATAAACTGCTTTTCTTTCATAATGGATGGGTCTTGTGATTTAACGAAAGTACCTTTTCCTCTTATGGTTGTAACAAATTGTTCTTGCTCCAAATCAACATAAGCACGTTTAGTCGTGATTAAACTTACACCTAAATCACTTGCTAACTCTCTCATAGAAGGTAATGATTCACCAGGTTCTAGATTACCTTGAAGGATATGAGCTTTAATTTGTTCTTTAATTTGTTCGTATATTGGTTGATTGCTACTATTCTGTAAAAGAATCTTCATATGAAACCTCCCGACATTTCAAAGTGTGTATAAACAGTATATACACTATATACATAGTTGTCAACAAACCATCTTTTGTGGCCACACTTATCAGCAATTTTACCTAGAATTGCTTTTACTGATACCACTTAGTCACAGAATACCTTTATTCTCACAAGTCAGAAAAAATAAGAGCAAAAATTCAATGTTAACATTGAATTTTTGCTCTTATTAATTTTCCAGAACTTTTGTATCCGGACTACTTTGAATTTATTATTTTAAGTCGTGAATTGCGTTAGCGATTGATTCAAATACATGTTCAATATCTGATTTTTCGATACAACTAAATGCAATTCTAATGTCTGTTTTGTTTAAAGCAATAATACCAATACTATAGTTATTAATGAGATGTAATCTTAATTCTTCTGGGTCTACATCTTTTACTTTAACAGCCATAAAGTAGCCTGAATTAAATGCATACGGTGTCCACAATTCTTTATATGCATCACGATATGCAACTTCTTTAGTTACTTCATATCTTTCTTTCAAAATATTAATGTTTTGATCAATTTGTGATTGGAATGAAGGATCTTCCATTGCATGAATAATTGCTGTTTGGCTAGGTAAAGAACAACTAGATAAATTACTTCTAATTAATCCTTTTAATTTTGCTACTAATACATCTTTAACTTTCTCGTTCTTGCTGCCAAAAGTTAGGAACCCTACTCGGAATCCCCAAGCGAAATACTCTTTTGTTGCACCATCTATTTTGACTGGCATAACATTTTCATGGTCTAACTGTGTTAAAGCTGTAAACACAGATTGTTTATATACATCCTCAAAGAACAAGCCATAATAGGCATCATCTACTAATGTAATAACTTGTGTGCCTTTATCTGCTAATTTTTTAATTGATGCTACCATTTCCTCAACTTCTTTAACCACTGGCGTATAACCTGTTGGATTATTAGGGAAATTTAATACTAATACTACTTTTTCTTTATTATAATTCTCAAGAGCATTTTTGAAATATTCTAATGTAAAGCTTCCATCTTCCTCAAAAGCTTGATAAGTTTCAATATTAGCACTATGTCTTACACCAAATGCTAGTTTATAGTTACCCCAGTTATGTTCTGCTAACAAAATTGTATCTTGAGCATTTACAAATAAATCACCAGCTAATGATAAACCATGTGTTAATGCATTAGTGACTATTGGCTTAGAAATGTCATTAGAACTTAAATCAGGATTATCTTTTAAAATTTTCTTTTCCCAAAGTGTACGTAATCTCTCATCACCCTGTGGTGGAGAATAAGGGAAAATATCACTTGGATCTTGATCACCAAACTGATTATATAAAGCATCTGCGTACATGATACCTTCGTCAGTTGTAGCCATACCAATCGTAGCATTATATTTAGTGCCTTTTGCTTCACCAGATTGTGATAATATACCTTTTGGATAATAAATTGATTTACCTAAATCAGAAAGCATATCTAATAATACTGGATCTTCCTTTTTCAATTGTTCGTTCAATTCTAAAGCTAGTGGGTTCATAGAAAGTCATCCTCTTTCATTGTTATGATACCTCTATACTAGACGAGAATTATAAAAATTAAAAGCATGTTTACTAAATTTCATAATTTATTTTTAAAAGTACTTATCCTTTTGGATTACAATATAAAAATTGATATAATATAAATTAAGAAAAGGAGTCAATTTTATGTCTACAATTACAAAAGCTCTATTAGGATTAGCGATTGTCTCATTAATTATTGGATTAGGTTTTGAAATTAGCGGACAATCTGGTATTCAATTTACATTAGCATCCATTTTATTTTTAGTTGCTGCCTTCATTAGTAGAAGTAGTGATCGTAAAAAGAGCAATAAAAAGAAATAACAGGCTGGACAATTAAATGTCTCAGCCTGTTATTTTAATATTTCACTTTATTTCGTTTGCGATTAGATTTTGTAATACTTTTCCATTCTTGTTTCTTCTCTGAAGCTGCTTTCTTTGATACCTTAGATTCATTAAACGCTACTTCTCTGAGTAGCTTTAAATAATTGTCGTATCTACTTTGATCTAATTCACCACTTTTTATAGCTTCTTGAACTCTACATTCTGGTTCATTATCATGAGAACAATCTTTGAATTTACAATATTTTGCTAAATCCATAATATCTTCAAAACTATTCTCAATAACTTCTTTATCAGCTGATATCGAAAGACTTCTCATACCCGGCGTATCTATTATAATCCCATTAGGTTCAATGAAATATAATCCTCTATGAGTAGTTGTATGACGACCTTTACTGTCTGCATCTCTCGTTGAATTTACTTTTAATGTATCATTGCCTATCAAGTAATTAGCAATACTGGATTTACCCACTCCAGAAGAACCGACTAAAGTAGCCGTCATACCTTCATGAAATCTATTTTTTATTTGTTCTAAATTGATACCTTTAGTTACACTTGTTACGATAATTGGTATATCTTTCACTCTATCTTCTACAAGCTTTACCTTATCTTTATAATCCTCTATTGTATCCATTTTATTCAATATAATGACTGGGTTAGCTTTACTCTCATTTATTTGAATTATATATCTTTCTAATCGATTTAAATTGAAATCGTTGTCCAAACCCATTACGACAAATACTTCATCTAAATTTGTCGCAATATATTGATTTAGTGATTCATGTTTTTTTGATTGACGTTTTAATTCACTAATTCTCGGTAATATATCAATAATTAATTGAAAATCAGCTAATTCGTTAACTATTACCCAATCTCCTATTGCAGGAATAGAATTATTTTGAACTAATTTTTGTGTAATTTCTCCTTTACATTCACCTTTTGTTGTTAAAATTCTAAAATGATTTTGAGCAACAAGTGATATTCTTCCAAGTTGAAAGTCACTTGTAAAGTATTCTTCGAAAAAATCTAGCTGTTCTTTTTTGATGCCTAGTTGGTATAAATTCATTTAATTCCCCTTATAATTTATATATTAGGAATTATGGCCACCCATTCTTAAGTTATCTTGAAACAAGTTATTTAATACCATCATAAAACATCATCCTTTCAACTTTATTAACATTATTGTAAGGGAATACTTTATTATCAGC
>NZ_RXWZ01000143.1 GCF_003970575.1 Mammaliicoccus fleurettii | reverse complement strand
ATTCAAAGATTATTTGGCATAAAATCAATGAGACAGACTATCAAAGAAATTGAGACAAATGTAGCTTACCGTTGGTATTTAGGGTTCAGCTTTCTTGATAAAGTACCACACTATGGTACTTTCAGTAAAAATTATACAAGACGATTCCATGATACTGACTTGTTCGAACAAATATTCGAGAGAATATTAGAAATTGCGATTAAGAACAATTTAATTGACCACTCAACATTATTCATTGATTCAACGCATATAAAAGCTAATGCAAATAAAAATAAATATATTAATCACGTTGTAAAGAAGGATACATTACATTTCCAAGAAGAACTTAATAATGAAATCAATCAACAAAGGTTATCACAAGGAAAAAAGCCTTTGAAAAATAAGAAAAAGGAGGAATTTAAAAACAAGAAAGTCAGTACTACAGATCCAGATGCTGGCTATTATGTTAAAGGTGAAAGAGAGAAACAATTTGCGTATAGCTTACATAGTTGTGTAGATAGAAATGGTTTTATAATTGATCACCATGTGACACCAGGAAATGTTCATGATAGTACACAGTTGAAACCTATGGTTGAAAGATTAGAAGAAAAAAATATGTTACCTATCACTTTAGCGGTAGATTCCGGATACAAAACACCATTCAACGCTCATTATTTACTTGAAAAATCAATTGTACCTGCAATGCCATATACAAGACCAAAAGGAAAACCAGGAATATTTAAGTCTAAAGAATTTATTTATGATGAATATTACGACAGTTATATCTGCCCTAATGATGAATTACTTACTTTTAAAAGAACGATGCCAACAGGTCATAGATTATACAAATCAAAT
>NZ_RXWZ01000142.1 GCF_003970575.1 Mammaliicoccus fleurettii | reverse complement strand
CATTATAAACTTTTAAATAAAAGGAAATATTGAACAGTTTTATGAGAAATATGTTAAAGTATAAATGCAGTAATAATTATTTGAAAATTTAGAAAATAAAGATAATATAAAAAATAAATAATAATGATTGCGCTTTCAAATTAGTGGCGTTAAGATTGAGTCAAGGAGGAATGTAAAATGATTATAGGGGTACCAAGAGAAATTAAAAATAATGAAAATAGGGTGGCATTAACACCTAGTGGCGTAGCTAGTTTAATCGCACAAAATCATGTAGTTAAAGTTGAGACAGAAGCTGGAATTGGTTCACAATTCACTGACGAAGATTATAAACAATCTGGCGCAGAAATTGTTAGTCAAGAACAAGCTTGGAATGTAGATATGGTTATGAAAGTTAAAGAACCACTTAAAGAAGAATATCAATTTTTCAAAAAAGATTTAATTTTATTTACATACTTACATTTAGCAGCAGAAGAGTCTTTAACTAACGCATTATTAGAAAAAGAAGTTACATCAATAGCTTACGAAACTGTACAGTTAAGCAATCGTTCATTACCATTATTAGCTCCAATGAGTGAAGTTGCAGGTAGAATGTCGACACAAATCGGCGCGCAATTTCTTCAAAAAACTAATGGTGGAATTGGTATACTATTATCTGGTGTTCCAGGTGTTAAACGCGGTAAAGTTACAATAATTGGTGGAGGACAAGCTGGTACAAATGCTGCTAAAATGGCAGTTGGACTTGGCGCAGACGTAACAATTATTGACTTAAATCCAACACGTTTACAACAATTAGATGATTTATTTGGTGCAAGTGTTCAAACAATGATGTCATCACCTTTAAATATTGAAGAAGCAGTAGTTGAAAGTGATTTAGTTATTGGTTCAGTACTTATTCCAGGAGCAAAAGCCCCGAAACTTGTAACTGAAGATATGGTTAAAAAAATGAAACCAGGTTCAGTATTAGTAGATATCGCAATTGACCAAGGTGGATCATTCGAAACTTCAGACAGAATTACAACACATGATGATCCAACATACGTAAAACATGGCGTAGTACATTATGCAGTTGCTAACATGCCAGGAGCAGTTCCAAGAACATCTACAATTGCATTAAATAATGCAACTACACCATATGCAATTCAATTAGCAAACAAAGGCTATGTAAAAGCATGTCAAGATAATGAAGCACTAGCAAAAGGTTTAAACACAATTCATGGTAAATTAACTTATGAAGAAGTAGCTAAAGCTTTTGATAAAGAATTCACACCATATCAAGAAATATTAAAATAAGCAGAAATTGAAAAAATCCTGTCTCTCTTAAGCCTGAGACAGGTTTTTTTTGTTTTTTTTGTTTTTTTTGCAGCTTGAGAAAATAAATATGAGCAACTATAATTTGTATGTAATTTTATCGATTTACTTATAACAACGACGAGAAAGGTGAGCAAATGATCCCATAGCTTAATAAAGTGTAAGAGACATAATTCTGAGAAATGTCCGTAAGGGGTGTCGTTAGGGACAAAATTCCGAGAAATGTCCGTAAGAGGTGCTGTAAGGGACATAATTCTGAGAAATGTCCGTAAGGGGTGTCGTTAGGGACAAAATTCCGAGAAATGTCCGTAAGAGTGGTGCTAAGGGACATAATTCCGAGAAATGTCCGTAAGAGGAGCTATCTCTAAGGAGCACAATTCGGAATGCTGCCAGTAAGAACAGTCTAAGGAGCAAAATTCAGGATTCTGCCAGTAAGAACAATCTAAGGAGCAAAATTCAGAATTCTGCTAGTAAGAACAATCTAAGGAGCAAAATTCGGAATTCTGCTAGTAAGAACAATCCAAGGAGCATAATTCGGAATTCTGCCAGTAAGAACAGTCTAAGGAGCAAAATTCAGAATTCTGCCAGTAAGAACAATCTAAGGAGCATAATTCGTAATTCTGCCAGTAAGCGTAGTGCTAGTTCTAAAACCAAGACTAACTATATAGCTCTCCATTTTTAAAACACTAAAATCCGCATCTCATATCTTAATGAGATGCGGATTTATATTAATACTTATACTATTTTCGTACCGTGGACTTCATCAAATGGGATATCTTCTGTTAATGCTGATAAATTATCTTTATTTAGTCCGCCACCTGGCATGATTGTTATGTTTCCTTTTGAATGGATTAACAATTTGCCGAAGTGGTTTACGTTATCGAATATTGAAGTGTCACTTGATCCGCCATGTGTTAATAAACGAGTAAATTGTTGGTTGATTAACCAATCTAATGATTTAAGTTGGTTGTACGGATTGATGGAATCAAATGCCATATGACAAACGGCTGGTATTACACCACATGCTTCTTTTAAAGACTGCATTTTCCATTCATCTAAGTGTTCGTTTTCGTCTAAGCAACCAAATACAAAGGCATCAACATTTAATTCTTTTAATTGTATGATGTCTTGTCTCATTATTTCGTATTCAAAGTAATCATAATTAAAATCTCCGCCACGTGGTCTAATCATAACTGCAACTTCGACATTGTTTTGATGACAAAGTTCTACTGCTATTTTTACCATTCCATAGCTTGGCGTTGTGCCACCTACTGAAAGGTTATCACAAAGTTCTATTCTGTTAGCACCGTTTTTAATAGCGTTATTTATTTGAGTAATTGTTTCTACACAAGCTTCTTTGATCATTTTTTATATCCAGTCAAAATTTTATGTCCGTCTTTAGTTACGACAATATCATCTTCAATTCTAACGCCGGCAACTGTAGGAACGTAAATACCTGGTTCTACTGTTAATACCATACCTTCTTGGAATTCATCCTTATTTGTACTAGAGATGTCAGGGAATTCGTGAACACTTAATCCGAGTCCATGTCCTAGTCTATGAGGGAAGTATTCACCATAACCTGCATTACTAATAATATCTCTTGCTACTTTATCGCAGTCTGAAATTTTAGCACCAGGTTTTATCATGTCTATAGCTTGTTTGTTTGCATTAAGTACAACATTATATATTTCTTTAGCTTTTTCTGATGGTGTACCGAATGGAACTGTTCTAGTTATGTCTGAACAGTAACCTTTATAAATTACACCTAAATCAAATAACACATATTCATTGTCTTTTAACTTTCTATCTCCAGGTGTACCATGCGGAGCAGCAGCATGGTCGCCAAACAATACCATAGTATCGAAGCTCATTTTTGAAATGCCATGTTGTTTCATCGTTGTTTCGATATGATTTAATACTTCTATTTCAGAAATACCTTCTTCTAACTTTTCAACACCAGCTTGAATAGCTAAATCTGCATATTTAGCAGCTTCTTGTAACATTTCAATTTCATTATCTGTTTTAACATTTCTAATATCTTTTAACACTTGATCAATATCGACAATTGTTTCTACGTTAAAAGCTTTTTCAATTTCACGAAGTCTTTTAACAGATAAATGTTCAGATTCTATTGCAAATGTTTTATAAGATTGTTGCTCGATTATATCAAAAGGTGATTCAGTATCTAAATAACCAACGATATTGCCTTTGAAACCAGCGTTCTTAGCTTCTTCTACTTCCATTTTTGGACAAAATAAAGTTTCGTCACCATCTTTAGTAATTAATAAACTAAATAATCGTTCATGAGGCTCAGATAAATAACCCGTTAAATAAAAAATGTTTAATGGAGTTGTTATCCATGCCGCATCTACACTTTTTTCTTTTAAAAATGTTGTAATTTCATTATGTTTCATTATTATGCCTCCCGCTTCTCTTTCTTACATTATTATTTTAGACTTCTTGATTCATAAATTCAAATTTAGGGTATATAACATATGGAAAAGACAATATGAGGAGGGAAAGTCATGAAAGTATCATTTCATGGACAATCAGTAATCTATTTTGAGAGTAAAGGACAAAAAGTGATTGTGGATCCATTTATTACTGGAAATCCAATGTCAGATTTAACAGCAGATGAAGTAGAGGTCGATTATATTATTTTAACTCATGGTCATGGAGATCATTTAGGTGATACTGCTAGCATTGCAAAAAGAACTGGTGCAACAGTAATTGCTTTCCCAGAAGCGATTGATTATTTATCAAATAAATATAATCTTGAAAACTTACATCCAATGAATATTGGAGGCAATGTTGAATTCAAATTTGGTAAAGTTAAATACGTTCAAGCATTTCATAGTAATAGTATTACAGAAGAAAATGGTGAAATTGTGTATTTAGGTATGCCAGCAGGGATTGTATTAGAAACTGAAGCTGGAACGATTTACCATACAGGAGATACAGGATTATTTAGCGATATGAAATTAATTGCAGATAGACATCCAGTTGATTTATGTTTCATTCCAATTGGCGATAATTTCACGATGGGAATTGATGATGCAAGTTATGCAATTAATGAATTTATTAAACCTAAAAAAGTAGTACCAATACATTACGATACATTTGATTATATTAAGCAAGATCCTAAAGAGTTTGAAAAGGCTGTTACGTCATCTGAAGTAAGTATTCTAAAAGCAGGAGAATACGTCGAATTATAAAATAGAGATTAGAAGTGGTTGCATATAAACGCAACCACTTTTCTTTTGTAAACATATCATTTAACCACTCAAAAATGTATAATAGAAAGTAATTCATTAAATTTGATAGAGGGTATAAACATGACGAAACATGAACAAATTATAAAGTACATTGAGTCGTTATCTGTTGGACATAAAATCTCTGTCAGGCAGATAGCCAAAGATTTAAATGTCTCAGAAGGTACTGCTTATCGAGCAATAAAAGAAGCGGATAACAAAGGGCTCGTAGCTTCAATTGATAGAGTTGGTACTGTTAGAATTGAGCGTAAGTCTAGAGAACAAATTGAGAATTTAACTTTTAACGAAATTGTTAAAATAGTAGATGGTCAAGTATTAGGCGGAAAGCAAGGGTTGTATAAAACATTATCCAAATTTGCTATTGGCGCAATGGAGTTAAATGATGTAGTAAAATATTTAACTAAAAATACATTGCTTATAGTGGGTAACCGCGCTGATGTTCAATTGGAAGCTTTAAAGAGAGGTTCGGCAGTACTAATTACTGGTGGGTTTGAAGCAAATGAAGAAATTATTGAATATGCTAATGAATTTGAACTACCAATTATTTCTTCAAATTACGACACTTTTTTAGTAGCAAATGTTATTAATAGAGCCATCTATGATCAAATGATTAAGAAAGAAATTCTAATGGTCGAAGATATTATGATACCTATAGAATCAACTTCTCATCTTGATGACACACAAAAAGTAAGAGATTGGAATGAATTATCCCAACTTACTTCTCACACACGTTTTCCTGTAATTGACAGTGAATCGAAAGTTGTGGGTATCTTGACAAGTAAAGACATTGTGAATGAAGAACTAGATAGAAGTATTAAACCATTAATGACTAAATCACCTATAGTTGCACATTTGAATACAACGATTGCAACCTGTGCGCATCTCATGATTTGGGAAGGTATAGAATTGTTACCAGTTGTTTCTAGTTCTAAAGAATTGATTGGTATTATATCAAGAGAAGATGTATTAAAGACTATGCAGTTAATGAGTAAACAACCACAAATTGGAGAAACAATTCATGACCAAATTGCGAAACAAATAACGATGGTTAATGGAAATGTTGTTGTAAATATATCGCCACAACTTACAAATCAATTTGGTATGATGACGAAATCTGTATATATTGCTGTCATTGAAGAAGCATTACGTTATGAAATACGAAAAATGAAAAAATCTGAAATTATGATTGAACATATAGATATTTATTATTTAAAGACCGTTCAAATAGATGATGAAGTCGAAGTGAAAATCTCTACTTTAGATATCGGAAGATTATTTGCTAAATTTGAAGTGACTATGGTTAGTGGAAGTGCAACAGTTGCCAAAGCTTTACTTATGTGTCAAATTTTCGAAAAATAAAAAAGCGTTATAAATACAACGCTTTTAAAGAAATTAATTATGCTTTTTTTGTTCGAACTCTTCCCAAGCTTTATTTTCAATGGGTAAGTTGCCTTTAAAGTATTTGCTTGCTTTATAACCATAAGTAAGATTCAAAATACCAAAGAATAATAATACGATTACAATGATATACGTTACTAAAGTTGGAAATAAAAATACTTGATCAACTGCAAATGCTATCATAAATATACCGAAATAAAATCTAGAGCGAGCTTTATGATAGGCTTTTCTAACATCGCGTTTTGTTCTAAATGAACGCGCAAGATTTAAAATTGCAAATATTAAAGCTAGAATCATAATTGTTACTGCTAAAGCAACAAATGTGGACATAATTTCAGGTGACATGATTTATTCCTCCTACCAAATCGAATTATATCAATTAATAAAATATAAGTAAATATAAAGAAAGAAGGATAACAATGGAAGAAATATTAAATAAAATTAAGCAATATGAAACAATTATAATACATAGACATGTGAGACCGGATCCTGATGCATACGGTTCACAGTTAGGATTGAAATATATATTACAAGATACTTTTCCAGAAAAGAATATATATGCAGTAGGGCAATCAGAACCTACTTTAGAATTTATAGGTGATTTAGATGAAATATCTGATGATACTTATAATGGTGCACTAGTGATTGTATGTGATACAGCTAATTCACCTAGAATTGATGATGAACGATTTAACAAAGGTTCAGAACTAATTAAAATAGATCATCATCCACCAGTTGATTCATATGGTGATATTAATTTCGTTAATACAAATGCATCATCGACTAGTGAGATAATCTTTGATTTAAATCATTCATGGAATTTGAATGACTCAAATGTAAGTGAGCGAGCAAGCCGAGTTTTATATTTAGGTATTGTTGGAGATACTGGAAGATTCTTGTTTGATAACACAACACCACATACTATGGAAGTTGCAGCACAATTGATGACGCAAGAGTTTGAACGTAATAGACTACTCAATCAATTAAGTGAACGTGAACCTGAGTTATTACACTTTCAAGGTTATATATTACAAAACTTCAATTATGATGGTGAAGGCTTTTGTTCTATAAAAATTACGAAAGACATTCTTGAAAAATTTAATTTAAAACCTAACGAAGCTTCATTATTTGTAAATACAGTTGCAGATATTAAAGGACTTAAAGCATGGGTATTTGCTGTCGATGAAGGTAAAGAAATTAGATGTAGAATACGTTCAAAAGGAATTACAATCAATCACATAGCTGCTAAGTATAATGGTGGTGGACATCCAAATGCTTCAGGTGCCTCCGTATATAGTTGGGAAGAGTTTGATGCATTAACTGCAGATATTAAATCTGAAATTTAGGAGGTGTAGCGCATGGTAAGTCATTTAAATATTCATTCATCATATGATTTATTAAATTCAAGCATCAGAATTTCAGATGTCGTTGAAAAAGGTAAAGATGAAAATTATCAAGCGCTAGCTTTAACGGATTTAAATGTTATGCACGGTGCATTACAATTTTATGATGAATGTTTAAAGGTAAATATAAAGCCGATTATTGGATTAACAGTATATTTAGATGATCAACTTAATCAAGTTGAATGCGTTTTATTAGCAAAAAACAATATTGGTTATCATAATTTAATTAAACTATCATCAGCAATTTCTCTTAAGGAGCGGTTTTCAACGCCTGTTGAGTGGTTGAATACTTATTCTGATGGGTTAATCATTATAGCAAAACAACTTAGCCCAGATAATGCCTATTTATTCCAAGCAATTCAAATTAATGATGATGATAAATATTTATCTCATAATTCTAGTGCGGAATTAACACATAAAAAAGTGTATATACAATCTGCATTATATTTGAATCAAGATGACGGAGATAGTTTGATTGGTTTAAAAGCGATTAAAAATAATGAAAAATTAACGATTAGTGATTTTAACAAGAATATAAACAGACATTTCTTATCTGAAAAAGAATTACCGAATATAGATGTTTCAAATGAATATATTGAAAATACTGATGAGATAGCGCAAAAATGTAACGTTGAAATTACATATCATCAAGATTTATTACCTAAATTTGACACACCAGAGCATAAAACAAGTAATGAATACCTTTGGGAATTGTTAATGATTAATAAAGAAAGATACCCACAATTCAATGAAGAATATGAAAAAAGATTAAAATACGAATATGACATTATTGTCTCAATGGGCTATGCTGATTACTTTTTAATTGTTAGTGATTTGATTCAATATGCTAAAGAACAAAATGTACTAGTCGGACCAGGACGTGGATCATCAGGAGGTTCATTAGTTAGTTATATTTTAAATATAACGACGATTGATCCGATAGAGTTTGATCTGTTATTTGAACGTTTTTTAAATCCAGAGCGTGTAACAATGCCAGATATTGATATTGATTTTCAAGATACTAAAAGAGATAAAGTAATTCAATATGTACAAAATAAATATGGAGACAATAAAGTAGCAGGTATTGTTACATATGGTCATTTACAAGCAAGAGCGGTGGCAAGAGATGTAGGAAGAATTTTACAGTTTGATGATGCGACTTTAAATTATATATCTAAACTGATACCACATAAATTAGGTATTACACTGAACGAAGCTTATGAGAGTGAAGAATTTAAGCAATTTGTTAATCAAAATCATTTACATGAAAAATGGTTTGAACTCAGTAAACAACTTGAAGGATTACCGCGTCATACGTCTACTCATGCAGCGGGTATTATTATAAATGACCAATCATTACATCAATTTGTTCCTACTATGATGGGTGACACGGGTGTTTTAACACAGTGGACAATGACAGAAACTGAAAAAATAGGCTTGCTGAAAATTGACTTTCTTGGATTAAGAAACTTATCTATTATTCAACAAGTCGTTAATCAAGTTAAATATCAAGAAAATAAAAATATAGATATTGAAGAAATACCTTTCGACGATGCTAAAGTTTTTCAGCTTTTATCAAGAGGGGAAACTACAGGAATATTCCAACTTGAATCACAAGGCGTTCGAAGTGTATTAAAAAGATTAAAGCCTGATCATTTCTTGGATATTGTTGCCGTAACTTCTCTTTATAGACCTGGCCCAATGGAAGAAATTCCCACTTATATAAAACGGCGTAGACAGAATGAACAAATTGAATACTTACATCCAGATTTAGAAGGTATATTGAAATCAACATATGGTGTTATTATTTATCAAGAACAAATTATGCAAATTGCAAGCAAATTTGCTGGATTTTCTTATGGTGAAGCGGATATTCTAAGACGTGCGATGAGTAAGAAAAATAGAGCATTACTAGAAAATGAAAGAAAGCATTTTGTTAACGGAAGCTTAGAACGTGGGTACGAGGAATCAACAGCAATAAAAATATTTGATTTAATTCTTAAATTTGCTGATTACGGTTATCCGAAAGCTCATGCTGTAGCTTACAGTAAAATTGCATATATCATGACATATTTAAAAGTTCATTATCCGACTTATTTTTATGCCTCTATACTATCCAATGTAGTAGGTAATGAAGTGAAAACTGAACAAATGGTAACTGAATTGAAAAGAATAGGTGTTAAAATTTATCCACCATCCATTAACGATAGTGAGTGGTTTTATAAAGCAACTTCAGACGGAATTTACACGTCACTTGGGGCAATAAAAAGTGTTGGTTATCAAAGTGTCAAAAGTATTGTCGATGAAAGAAAGACAAATGGTAAATATAAAGATATGTATGATATTGTTCATAGACTTCCTAATAAAGTGAAAAATAAAAAAATGATACAATCACTTATTTATTCAGGTGCATTAGATACTTTCGGTCAAACAAGAGCTACCATGTTACAGTCAATTGACAATGTTTATGAAAGTAGTGAGTCAGTTGGAGATGCCAATAATTTACTTGCAGAACTAGGCTTAAATGTAAAAAAAGAATTCAAAGAAGTTGAAGAAATGCCTAGTCTTATGAAAAGTGAATATGAAAAAGAATATTTAGGATTTTATGCGACTGAACATCCTATTCTATCATTATTCAAACAACTCCAATATTTATCTATTTATCCAATTAGAATACAAAATGAAAAAGTACCTATGTTAGTCATGATTGCTTCATTAAGAAAAATTAGGACTAAAAAAGGGCAAAATATGGCTTTTGTAAATATAATTGATGGTATAAATGAAGTGGAAGGTGTTATTTTTCCAGATGCATATAAACTAATTGAAACAACTGAAATTATAAACGTACCAATTATTATTCAAGGTAAGTTTGAGAAAAGAAATGGAAAGATGCAAATCATTATTAATAGTATAGAAACGTTAGAAGACTTTAAAAAAGAAAAGTTAGCAACTACTAAAGAAGTTGTGGTTAGAAATGTGACAAGTCTGGATGAATGGGTAACAAAATCAGAGGAAAGTAAAATTAAAGTAACATACTTTAACGATGATGATTTTACCTCAAAATCACTTGGATATTTAAATTTGAATAAAGGTGATTTTGAAGAATTTATAAATATAGTAGGTTATGAAAATGTACGACTTTTATAGTCTTTATTAATTAAATAAATTATGATATAGTATTCTTCATGGTGGTCTGACAACTGTGA
>NZ_RXWZ01000141.1 GCF_003970575.1 Mammaliicoccus fleurettii | reverse complement strand
TATCAATATACTAGTAAACGAATAGAAAAGGGTCCCCTAATGACAATATACTTAACTTCCTATAATATATATTATGTAAACTAATTATGAGTTTTTTTATGATTTCTTAGAAAATCGTCATTTTCTATGCTTATTCCATTGCTAATACTACATATTAAAACTCCTTACTAATTACATTTAGTAAGGAGTTCAATCTATCTATCTTTTAATTTTTGATCTAACTTTTTGTATTGTGTTGTATAAGAAGTATTTCTTTTTATTAATTGGTTTATAGAAGTCTCCAATTAATTCTTCTATTTGCACATTAAATCCACGTTTAAATCGGTAAACACCATAGTCTTCACTATTTTCAGTAAAGTCTCCTGATAGTCCATAGAAGTTATATCTATCAAAACCATTTTCGAAACAATAATTAATCATATGCCAATGCATCATATATGGTCCCATAAAGTGATTGTATTTTTCACTTGATCCACCTGAGAAGTAATTTATTTCATATGCATTCTCAAAGAATACACCTGCAGCTAAATTCAACACTTCTCCATCAGTTTTGATAAGTTCACTTGTTTCTAGTAATTCTTTTTGTGCGTGATCGATTTGTCTGTCAGTTTCAGCAATTTTCTTAATTTGCTTTTCTGATTTGTTTTCTTTTGCCATCATTTGATCGCGTTTTGTTTCTAGTTCGTTTAAGTTTTCTTGTGTTGTTTTGATATATTCATTTAAATCCACATATGCTAAAGGTACAAGTGCTTTAGATCCATATGTATCGATAAAGTTTAAGAAATATTCATCTGTTTTTGAAATAAATCCTGCTCTTTCTTCAGTTTCTCTATATAGTTTAAAGAATATATCAAGTTCATCTCTTTCAAGGAAACGTACTTTAACACCATAATTATGTGCTTTATTAACATTACGTTTACGTTGACTATCGAACCCTTTTTTAATTTCTGCTAAAGTTTTGTCTTTTAAATTTAATACACCCATCCATCTAACTTGGCTTGATGGGTCATATTTAGTTGTAAAACCATGATGATCATAACCTAAAGATTTAATAAGGTTAATAATTTCATCGTTTGCACCATCTTCTTTAATTTGTTTAATATCTTTATCATAAACATTATAAATCCAATAAGGGTCTACTTTTACGTATAGACATTGGTGTTGTTTTAAATATTTTTCAAGTGCTTTAAAATAATATTCTACTAAATCTAGATTGCTATAATCCATTACTGGTCCACGATTTGAATAATATACATAGCTACCCATTGTAGGTATTTTAGAGAATAAACTTGCAGCAACTACTTGATTATTTTCATCTTTAACCCCTAATAATACAACTTGAAAACCATCATTTTCCCTAGTCTTGATGTTTTCTTTTACTTGGAAGTAGTGACTTTCATATTGACTGTCTGATACGAAATCATCATATTCAGTAACCGTTAATTCTGTAAATTTCATATTATCTAAATTCCTCTCTTACTGAAAATCATTATTTTTTTAAAACTTTTTTTATTGTTGTATATGCTTTGTACGCTGGTTTATTAATTGGTTTAACAAAATCTCCAATGTATTCATAAACATCTGCATTATAACCTTTTTTAAATTTAATAACTCCCACATCTGGTGCATCTTCAGAAAAGTCACCACTAATACCATAGAAATTGTAACGATTAATATTATTGTCTAATGCGTATTTAATCATTTCCCATTGTATAGCATAACTTCCCGCAAAATGACGGTATTCATTAGATGAACCGCCTGCATAATATACTACTTCAAATGGATTTATAATGAAGAAACCTGCAGCTATCGGTAATGTATCACCATGTTCTTTTCTTAGTTGTAGTGCTTCTTCAAGTTTAGTTTCATTTGCTTCCCTTTGTTGTTTAAGGTTGTCGATTTTATTAATTGTTTTTTGATTATCTGGCTTTTTCTCTAATTCTTTTTCTGCTTTAGAGATATCTTTATTATATTGTTCATGATCTTTTTCTAGTTGTGGAATATAAGTTTCGAAATCAATATATGCTAAAGGTATTTTAACGTTTTCAAAGTATTTTAACCTATTGTAATAAAAGTCGTCCCCACGGTCGTTAAAATCTTTTTTCTCAGTTGTATCTTCCATAAACTGACGGAAAATAGGCATTTCCTCTTTTGATAAGAAGCGTACTTTAACACCATTTTTTTGAACTTTCTTAGTATTACGCTTTCTTAAACTGTCCATATTCTTAATAAGTGTTTTTTCATCCATGTCTTCTAAATCAAGTACTGAATGCCATCTAATTTGGTGGATTGGGTGGAAACCGGTTGTGAATCCTTGATGTTCATAGCCCAATGATTCAAATTGTTCTATTAAACCATCACGATTAAATGATTTTTTGATATTACCATCATGGTCTCTTAATTGATACGGTAAATAAGGATCGATTCTAAAGAATAAACCTTTATTATTTTTTAAATAAGGAACAATTTCTTTGAAGAAAAAGTCTACAAGTTCTTTATTATCGTAATCCATTACTGGACCTCTGTTTGAGTAGAAGTAATTAAATTTTTTCATGACTGGAACACTTGTTAATAGACAAGCTGCTTGTACTTCGCCCTCGTCATCTTTAACACCCACTAAATGTGTTGAAGTGCCTTCTAATGTTTTTAATTCATAGTTACCTACCGTTTGTGTGAAATGCGCATATGGCATTTTATTTGTAAAAGCTTCAAATTCACCAGTTGTTAAATTTGTAAATTTCATGTATACAATACTCCCAATCTCTTATTTATGTATTTGTTACAATTATACAATATTTTTTCTTTATTCTAAAACAATACTCATTACTATATCATTATTTCATAAAGAAAAACCTACCAAATGGCAGGTTTTTCCCTTTTAATTCTCAT
Source organism: Mammaliicoccus fleurettii (assembly GCF_003970575.1). Lineage (GTDB taxonomy): Bacteria > Bacillota > Bacilli > Staphylococcales > Staphylococcaceae > Mammaliicoccus > Mammaliicoccus fleurettii. The sequence continues at coordinate 10,258 of NZ_RXWZ01000141.1, read as the reverse complement.
TATTTTAATACATTTACAAATTTTTCTGCTACTTCTTGACTTGAATTTGGATTTTGACCAGTAACAAATTTACCATCTGCAACTGTATGAGAATCAAAGTCAGAGCCTTTAACAAATCTTGCACCTTGCTTCTCTAATTGTGTTTGAAGTAAGAATGGTACATCTTGATCAAGATTCATTGCTTTTTCTTCGCTATCTGTAAATGCTGTTAATTTAACGTCATTAACTAAAAAGTTTCCATCAGGAAGTTTTGCACCCACAAAGGCGCTAGGACCATGGCAAACAGCACCAATTACTTTATCGTTATTTTTGTAATAAGCTAACATATTTTCTAAATCTTTATTATTAGGAAAATCGAACACAGTACCATGTCCACCAGGTAAGAATATACCTTCATAATTTTCGAAAACGATATCTTTTATGCTATTTGTTTGTTGTAATTTTTCTAATACATCATGATATTCTTTTGTTTCATTATTTTGTGTTGAATTAGGATCAATTGGTACAGTACCACCTTTTACAGATGCAATGTCAACTTCTAATCCATTTTTAATGAATACTTTGTAAGGAATTGCTGCTTCTTCTAGCCATAACCCAGTAGGTTTACCATCTTTAAATTGAGATTCATTTGTAACAACTATGAGTACTTTTTTGCTCATTAGAAACACTCCTTTTCATTTGTTACTGTCGATTATACATGATGTAAGTTTCTTTTTCTTCCAAGAAGGGTTTTGTTTATTTAATCTTTATCTAATGCAGTTCTAATAGATTTTAAATAATCTATTGTTTGTTGTTTAGAATCATTTTCTAAACGTTTAACTATTTCACTGCCAATAACTACACCATCACTAAATGATTTTATTTCTTTTACATGATTTACTGTTTTGATACCAAAGCCGCAAACCACTGGAACATTGGCATGTTGTTGAATAAATTGAATTTTGTCTTTTAATCCTACATGGAATCCTCTACCATCGCCAGTTGTTGCATTCATTGTTACTGTATAAATAAATCCTTCTGCATGTTCTGCAATTTTTTTAATTCTTTCATCACTAGATGTCATCGCAATTAAAGAAATTAATTTAATATTTTTATGTTGTAACTTTTCTTTAAAACGTTCACCTAATTCAAATGGTAAATCCGGAATAATTAATCCAAATACATTTGCTTCAGCTATTCTTTCAATAAATTGTTCAACACCATATGAATCAATCAAATTGTAGTATGTCATAAATAAATAAGGTGTTTGTATATTATTTTTATGTTGAATTAATTGATCAATAATTTTATTTACCGTCATGCCTTGTTTAATAGCTTCTTGACCTGCTTTCATAATTGTAGGTCCATCAGCAACTGGATCAGAGAAAGGTAAGCCGATTTCAATATAGTCTGCACCATTTTCATCCATTAATTTAACTGAATCTATAAAATTTTCATTACCCATTATGTAAGGGATAAATAATTTATTCATTTTGATTCCCCTCCTCACCTTGCATATATTTTCTAATTGTTTCCATATCTTTATCACCTCGACCAGAAACAGTTACAACGATAATTTCATCTTCATTCATAGTTGGTGCTAATTTTTCAACATAACTTAAAGCATGTGCGCTCTCTATTGCAGGTATAATACCTTCTAATTGTGTAAATTTAATTAATGCGTCCATCGCTTCTTTATCACTTGCATTCGGATATTGTACGCGACCAATATTATTATAATAACTATGTTCCGGTCCTACTCCAGGATAATCTAGCCCTGCTGAAATAGAATGAGCAAGTTCAATTTGTCCATTATCATCTTGAATTAAGTACATTCTAGAACCGTGTAATACCCCTGGTTTACCTTTATTAATAGCAAGGGCGTGCTTAGTAGTGTCTACACCTTCACCAGCAGCTTCTACACCATACAATTTAACTGTTTCATCATTAATAAATGGATAAAATGTACCAATCGCATTTGAACCGCCACCAATACATGCAACAACTGCATCCGGTAGTCGATTTTCTTTTTCTAAAATTTGGGTTTTAATTTCTTTCCCTATTACACTTTGTAAATCTCTTACAATTGTTGGAAATGGATGTGGACCAAGTGCAGAACCTAATAAGTAATGTGTATCATCAACATTTGACACCCAATATTGCAGTGCTTTATTTACAGCATCAGAAAGTGTACCTTGACCATCTGTTACAGGAACAACTTTAGCCCCTAATAACTCCATTCTAAATACGTTTAATGCTTGTCTTTCAATATCTTCTTCACCCATAAATACAATGAGTTCCATATCAAATAATGCCGCAATTGTTGCACTTGCTACACCATGTTGACCTGCACCTGTTTCAGCAACAAGTTTACGTTTCCCCATCTTTTGAGCAATTAAAGCTTGCCCTAATGCATTATTTATTTTATGAGCACCAGTATGGTTTAAATCTTCACGTTTTAAATATATTTTAGCGCCACCGAGTTCTTCAGTATAACGTTTAGCATATGTTAAAGGTGTTTCTCTACCAACATAGTCTTTTAAATAAGCATTCAATGTTTTATGAAATTCTGGGTCATTTTTTAACTTTTGATACGTATCATTTAATTCTTGAACAGCAGGCATTAATGTTTCAGGAACATATTGTCCTCCAAATTCACCAAAGAAACCTAATTCATCTGCTTCTAATTGTATATTGCTATCCATAACTATCATCCCTTTACATAAGTTAGTAATGCTTTTATTTTGTCTGAATCTTTTTTACCATTTGTTTCAATACCACTTGATATATCATAACCAGCGTTATTTAAATTCAATAATTCTATTTGTTTAATTTTTTCTTTGTTGATACCACCTGCTATTAAAAATGGTGTATCTTTTATTTCATTTAATAAAGACCAGTCATAAGAAATACCCGTTCCTCCATAATTTTGAGATGGCGTATCAATCAACAACAAATCGACATCATTTTGAAATGTTTTAATTTTATTTTCTAATTCCTCATTGGCTGGTAAAGCTTTATAAATTTTAATTTGAGGATATTTTGCTTTTACAGTTTTAATAAAATCAAGTGACTCATCACCATGAAATTGGATCGTATTAATAGAAGTATTTACCACTAACTTTTCAATTTCTTGTAATGATAAATTCACTACCACTGCAACTATGTCTATAAAATCAGGTATATCTTTGCTTAGCATTTCAATTTCTTCTACAGTTACGTAACGTTTACTTTTTGGATAAGTAATAAATCCAATAGCATTTACATTATTTTTTACTGCTGTTGCAATAGAACCCTTATCTTGGAATCCACAACATTTAATAAACATGTTGATCACCTTGCTTTTGTAATCGTAAACTTGGTAGAAATTCATCTAAGTTTGGGTGTTTCATTAAGGATTCTCCAATAAGTGCACCATCAATACCACTATCAATAATACTTTCAACATCTTCTATAGTACGTATACCACTTTCTGAAATGTATTTGACATTAGGTTTAATTGTTGTCAATATTTCATTCGTATGTTTAACATCTGTAACAAATCTTTTTAAGTCTCTATTATTCACACCGATTAATTCAGCATTAATTTCATGTGCTATTTCAAGTTCTGCTTTGTCATGGACTTCGACGAGAACTTCTAAACCTTTACTTGTTGCATAATCATATAAATTTTTCAGCTCTGCTTTCGATAATATATTAACAATCAATAATACGATAGAAGCACCAGCGTGTTTTGCTAAATCAATTTGAATTTTATCAATTATAAAATCTTTACATAATATTGGTAGTGTTGTTTTTGTAGTCAAACTTTGTAGTCTTTCATAACTACCATCAAAATATTTTTCATCAGTTAAAATAGATATTGCAGATGCACCATATTGTTCATATAGTTTAATTTGAGTTGCCATATCTCGTTTAGGAATGTCTGATACAGTTGGACTTTTTGCTTTTAATTCAGCTATGATATTTAACCGATCATCATTATTTATACGACTTATAAATGAAGTTTTATGCTGAACATCTACTTTTTCTAATATTTCTAATTTTTGTTTATAATAGTTGTCATTAAGTAAACCTTTTTTATATTCTACGATTTCATCCAATATTGTCATATACTTTTCCTCCTACAGATTCTAAAATATTCAATGCTAACTTTTCATCAATTATTTCTTCTGCTAACTTTACACCATTCTGTATAGAATTAACTTTGTCGCCAACATATAATGCAAGTGCTGCATTTAATACAACAACATCTCTTTTCGGACCTTGATCATTACCAGTCAGAATGTTTAATGTAATTTCTTTATTGTCTTCAGGTGTACCACCTTTTAATTCTTGATTGTTTGCTGTTTGAAGACCATAATCTTTCGCATTGACTTTATAATGTATAATGCCTTTTTCTTGTGAAATTTCATAAATAGTATTGTCACCAGAAAGCGTTGCTTCATCCATTCTGCCTGCTCCATGTACGACTATCGCACGTTTACGACCTAACTTATATAATGCTTCAGCTATGATAACAAGCTTAGTATCATCATAAACACCCATTACTTGATAATCTAATTTATAAGGATGTATCATCGGTCCTAGTAAATTAAATGTAGTTGGAGTTGGTATTGACTTTCTAACTGGTTGAACAATTTTCATAATAGGGTATGTTTCTGTAGCACTTAAAAATGCTAAGTTTGTTTCGTTCACTCTACTAGTTGCTTCACTAATTGGTGTTGTATGAATATTTAAAGCGGATAAAATATCAATACTTCCTGTTTTAGACGTAATACTTTTATTTCCGTGTTTCAAAACTTTCAACCCAGCTGCTGCAACTACAAATGAAGCGGTAGTTGAAATATTAAAGCTTCCTGAATGATCTCCTCCAGTACCACATACACAAATACTATCTTCTATATATGGTCTTTGTTGATATGTTGTTTCTATTAAACTTTGAGTTAAATTAGAAAGTTCATCAGATGTTTCGCCTTTCATACTTAAAGCGACTAAATGTGCAACTTTTAATGAAACGTCTGCCTGTTCATTCATCATAAGTTCTACGAAAGCCTTCATTTCATTTTGTGATAAATTACGATATTGAATAAGTTGTTTGAGCGTATCCATTGTTTGCACCTTCCTTTGTAGTATTTACAAATGCTTTTATAATTTCATTACCATATTCCGAAGCAAAAGACTCTGGGTGATATTGTATACCGAAATGTGGTCTTGTTATATGTTCAAATGATTGAATTGCGTCAATTGTTCGTCCTGTGACTTTTAAACATTTTGGAAATGTCGATTCATCACTTATTAAAGAGTGATATCTCATAATATTAAAATTTTGGTTACATTCTTTATACAGTACTGATTGCTCTAATAAGTTAATTTGATCAACTTTTCCGTGTTTAACTTCTTTACCTACTATTACTTTGCCACCGTAGTATGTAGTAAGTGCTTGTGCACCTAAACATATGCCTAAAATAGGTTTATCACTATAAGCATCGATTATTTTTCTTAATTCATCCGTATCATCAGGATGTCCTGGACCTGGAGATATTACTAAACCATCAATTTTCAAATCTAATGGTGTTTCATCAGGGTGGTGAATAACAACTTCATCAAATTGTTCAATCAAGTCTACTAAGTTATAAGTGAATGAATCATAATTATCGATTACTAGTATCATGGTGTTACCTCCAATAAGCTTTTAGCTTTAATCATTGTTTCTTTTAATTCTTTTTTTGGATCTGAATCATAAACAACACCGCATCCAGCTTCAACATTTACATATTCTTTATCAACAACCATCGTTCTTATCGTCAATGCGAAGTCTATATCATGATTGCAATTAATGTATCCAACTCCACCAGCATAAATACCACGTTTTTGTTTTCTACTCTCATATATTCTAGTGATTGCTCTTGTTTTTGGTGCACCGGATACAGTTCCAGCAGGTAATAAAGCTGTTATCATTTGAAGCGGTGTTACTTCTGGTTTGATTTTTCCTTCAACAATCGTAACGATGTGCATCACATGTTCAAATCTTTCAATAGTCATCAGCTTCGGCATGAATACTGAACCTGTTTGAGCAATGATATTTAAATCGTTCCTTCCTAAATCAACTAGCATACGATGTTCAGCCAATTCCTTTTCATCTGTTAATAATGCAATTTCATTTTGTTTGTCATCTTCTTCCGTTTGACCTCGCTTATTCGTACCTGCTATTGGATTTGTTGTAATCACTTCGCCTTGTTTTTTTATAAAGCTTTCAGGAGAAGAACCAATAATTGTTCTATCTTCATCATCTACGTAGTACATATAAGGACTTGGGTTTTGTCTTTTTAAATTTTTATAAATTTGAAGTTTTAAATTTTCTCTATTGTTATCATCAAAATAATGTTTGTACTTATATATTCTTGAAGGCACTACTTGAAACATGTCGCCTTTACTAATTAATGATTTGTAATATTCTACTTCTTTAATAAAATCTTCTTCCGTAATATTTGTTTCTAACTCACCTCTTAATGGATGTTTCATTTTATTTTGGAAAAGTGAAACATTTTTTAATTCATCTGTCATACGCTCAAGTTCTTTATCAATATCTTCTTCATTTTTATTGCTGAATAAATTAGAAGTAATAATGAACAGTTCTTCTTTAAAATGATCAAAAATGTAAACAGATTCAACTAAATTAAATGATACATCTGGAATATCTGACTTCACTTCTAATTGTTGTAATAATTTATTTTGATATCTCACTAAATCGAAACTACAATATCCAATCATTCCTGAAATAAAAGGTAAATGTTTAAGTTCTTCTGGTATTTCTTCATGTTTCATATCGTTTATAAAAGTTTCTAACGAGTCATATGGCGTATCTTTGTAAATTTGTACTTCATTATTTAATAGCACTTGGAAGTGTGTATCGTATAAATTAACTTTACCAATTGCATCAAAGGCTACAATTGAAAATCGACCTTTCATTTGATCTGTACTAGCACTTTCAAGAATCATTTTCTTGTTTTTTATTTGCCCTAACGTTTCTGGGGTAATATCAGCATTTAATTTTTTAAATTTTATATTCATGATTATCCTCCTTAATTAAAAAAACCGCGCATAAACATCCTAAATTAACAGGACGCTTATGCGCGGTACCACCTTGATTAATAAGTTTATAACTTATTCACTCATTAGTTATTTAATTTTCACTACATGATCCCCATTTCAAATTTAAAGTGTGTTAGTTCTCATCAACCACTAACTTTCTATTTGCTACTTACTTTAAATTTTACTCATGATCACTGAAATTTATATACAAAAAGACACCACAGTATACGCAATCTGTAAGGACGCGTTACCGTGGTGCCACCTTAGTTAACATTTAAAAATTATGTTCACTTTAAAAATCATTCAATTTAAAATTTGAAAGCCCAATTCTCTCATTGTGGATAGTGCTAATTTACATCAAACATTAGCTTTCTTTTTGCTACTATCATCACGAGATACTTATCTTTCAAATCCCGAATAACTTCTTCGGATTAATTAAATATCACTATACGAGATTATATTTTAAAAGTCAACCTATAAAATTTAATTAACTGTTAATATTGGATAAACAATAAGCTCTTAAAAGCTTTTCACTTTCTAAAATTGAATCTTCATGTGTACGTTCTAATGCATGTGATGATTCGATACCTGCACCAAATAAACCGTGTCTAATATCTGCGCCAGCGCTTAATGCTGCAGAAGCATCAGAAGCATAATAAGGATAAATATCTAATTTATAATTAATATCATTTTCTTTACATAATTCAACAAAATGATTTCTTAAACCAACATGATATGGTCCAGAACCATCTTTTACACAAATTGAAACAGTATATTCATCGGATGCCTGTCCATCACCAAGTGCTCCCATATCAAAAGCAATGAATTCAACGACCTTCTCAGAAATATTAGAATTTGCACCATATCCAATTTCCTCATTATTAGAAATATAGAATTTAGTAGTATGAGGCAATTCAACATTTTCTTCTTTAAGATATTTTAAAAATTGTAAAATCATAGCAACACTGGCTTTATCATCTAAGTGACGAGATTTTACAAACCCTGATTCAGTATGTATAAACCTCGGATCAAAACTTACTGCATCTCCAATTTCAATTCCTAACGCTCTAGTATCTTCAGGATTAAATGTTTTCTCGTCTATTCTCACTTCCATATGCTCAGCATCTCTAGGAATTTTTGAAGTATTTTTATAAACATGGACACTTGTTTCATGTAAACAAATTGTCCCAGTAATTTCTTTACCACTTTGAGTAGTTATTGTACAATATTCCCCTTCAATCGCATTCCAACTAAATCCTCCAATTAGATCTAGTTGTAATCTACCATCTTCTTTAATATCTTTAACGATTGCGCCAAGTGTATCTACATGTGCAGTAACAAGTCGTTGTTGATCATCATTTTTACCGGGAACTTCAATAAATAGTCCACCTTTATGTGTTACACTCGTATCATAATTTAATGATTCGGCAATTTTTTTACAATATTCAATTGCAGGATCAGCAAATCCAGATGGACTATTAATTTGAACAAGCTCTTTTATAGTTTCCACTGTTTCATTTACATTAATTGTCATTGTACCACTCCTTTTGCATTTATTTTCATTCTATACTTTTTAAAAAATAAAGCAATAACACTTGATTTCATAAACTAACTTACTTTAAACTATTAAAGTATTGGAGGGATTTTATGCAACGCATATTTATAGTAGGACTAGGCTTAATCGGGGGAAGTTTAATTCAAAATATTAAATTTCATCACCCTAATATACATATAACCGGTTACGATTATTTTGAAAAATATTCGGATATCGCATCATCAATGAAAATAATCGATGAAATAGCAATCGATTTTGATTCTAGTGCAAGTGAAGCAGATTTAATTATTCTAGCTACTCCGGTACAACAATCAATTGAATACGGTAAAAGATTATTAGAAATTAATACGAAACCTGGTTTAATTGTTACGGATACAGGCAGCACTAAATTAGGATTAAGTTCATTAGAATCAAAATTACTAAAGAAAGATATCCATTTAATTGGCGGTCATCCAATGGCTGGTAGTCATAAATCTGGGGTAATTAATTCTAAAAAACATTTATTCGAAAATGCCTATTATGTGTTAATTTATGATGAAGACGAAAACGAAGCTGCTTATAGTGAAGTGAAAAATTTATTTGAACCCACTAAAGCAAAATTTATCAAAATGTCGGCAAAAGAACACGATTATGTAACTGGTGTAGTCAGTCATTTCCCTCATGTAATAGCTTCAAGTTTAATTCATATGAACGAAGAAAATACACAAGTTTCTGAATATGTAAAAACATTAGCAGCAGGTGGTTTTCGTGATATCACACGTATAGCAAGTAGTAATGCTGATATGTGGCGAGACATCACTTTAGAAAATAAAAAGCATCTCGTAACTTTAATGGAAAATTGGATAGAACAAATGGAACAAACAAAAGAATTGATTCAAGAAGGTAATCCAGCATTAATTCACGACTTTTATCAATCAGCGAAAACATATAGAGACCAATTACCAATAAAAGAACAAGGTGCACTAACATCCACATTTGATTTGTATGTAGATATCCCCGATAAACCAGGTATGATCAGCGAAGTCACAAGAATATTAGGACAAAGTCATATCTCAATAACAAATATTAGAATACTAGAAGTGCGCGAAGATATAATGGGTGCTTTAAGATTAAGTTTTAAATCAAGTAATGATAGAGACCGAGCAATTGAAGCATTGAATACCTTTGACACTTACACATTGTAAAAGTTGCTAAATAAAAATGAAAAGTGAATTTAGGTGTTCTTAGATACACTTCTCCCGACTTGTGTGAATATAGCTGTCCTTGCTTACACTTCTTCCGACTTGTGTGAATATGGCTGCCCTTGTTTACACTTCTCCCGACTTGTGTGAATATGGTTAGCCTTAGTTACACTTCTCTCGACTTGTGTGAATATGGCTATCCATGTTCACACTTCTTCCGACTCGTGTGAACATGGATAGCATTGCTTACACTTCTACCAACTTGTGTGAATATAGCTGCCCTTGTTTACACTTCTCCCGACTTGTGTGAATATAGGTGTCCTTAGACACAATTCTTATAAAAAAAGACCTGACCCTATGGCACTGAACCCCTAAAATGGGAACTTAATAAAAACACTATTTTCTAGGCTGCTAATTTCCTGAATTCTATAGGAGATAAGTAGCCTAG
>NZ_RXWZ01000140.1 GCF_003970575.1 Mammaliicoccus fleurettii | reverse complement strand
GAAATTTTAAAGCCAATAATTTCACGCTGTCTAAGTTCATTGATACCCATTGCGGTGTAAACACCCTTGGATACTATTTTATTATTCTCTTTAACTTTTATATACATAGCATCAACAAACACATACTTATATTGATGATTCGTAATGGGTCTACTTGCCCATTCTTGAATATCAGGATCTATATTTTTCATTACTTCAGAAATCGTTGATTTCGATACAGATTCCCCTGATAAAGCCTCGACAATTTTCGTGATATTCCGAGTTGAAACACCATTAATATAAGCTTCCATCATAGCTAAAATAAGAGATTGATCAGAGCGTGTGTACTGTTCGAAAACGTCAGTTGTAAACTCACCATCACGTGTTCTAGGCACTTTCAGATGA
>NZ_RXWZ01000139.1 GCF_003970575.1 Mammaliicoccus fleurettii | reverse complement strand
AAAGTCATTGAATTATCAAACCCCGTTGGAAGTATTTATGAGTTACATGGATGTAGGTAAACTGTCTAGCTTATTTTGACAAACGAAGTGAGATAAACAATAACCCATCTCGATCTAAATATTTTTAATAATAAATATACGAAAAGTAATATAATTGTTTATATAAAGACAAAAGGTGCATATCTTTTTAGCAATATCACTAACAAAGGGAAGCGTATCACAAATAAAACTAAAAAAACGATGTTGAACAATAATATTCATTATGAATTTTTTGAGTAAATCTTAGGAGGAGAAATTAAATTGATTAAACCTAAAGATATAGTTCAATTTTTAAAGCCATGGTTTTTGGCTCTTATATTTGTTGTTTTTATACTTATTCAAGTAGCAGGTTTCACTGGTTATAGTGAAGATTTTTTCGGGCTATTTCATATTGGAATTGGACAATTAGGTTTACTTTTATGATTCAGCTTGGCATTTTTATTGTCTGGTCTTGTTACCCTTATTTACTTGCAGTATTATAAAAAACTGATGGAAAAAATAAGAATGATTGTATAAAAAAATGAAGTCTGTTGTTATTTTTGTGACATTTTTATAGGTGGATTTAATTTATATAAAGATATATACCTATCAGACACAAAGAAAAATGCTTTTTTATGGCAAAAGTCTGAATATGTGAGTTTATTAGGTTCTACATTTTTAATATTTTGGTGTGAAAAATCAACAGATAAATAGTAGAGTTATACAAAAGGAGGTTTGCTATAATCTACCCAACTACAACATATTGAATCTGTAAACATAAATGATTTGTAAGATTAGATTCCGTTTAATTACTCTATATTAGAAAACTTATATTTTGATTTTTGAGAAAACTGACTCATTTTTGGATTTAACAAAAAGTTACGAAATCAATTATTGGAAAAGCATGCTATTTAATCGCATGAGTCTACTAATTGGAAATTATACATACACGGGGTTCTATTATAATCAGGGTATACCTGATGAAGTTTGGTATAAGTCACTTGGTTCAAAAGGACAAGCAGTTGAACGTTTTCCAGATTTTAAAGAAGAAGACTATACTAAACAATTGCAGAGAACAAATATAATGAAATGAAAGGATTGTTGAGCATAATAAAAATTACGCATGGTACTTATATTTTGCATTTTGAATTGCTGTCCATATTTGAAAATCACCGATTGCTTTGCCACCAGCCTAAGAACGTTCTCTTAAAAACTAATTTGCACCTAATAACAATAGATATTTTGTCATATGAGCTTCCTAAGTTTTATGAAATGGTTAACATATAAAAATAATACTATATAAAATTATATTTGGAATGAATTTTGAGGAATATGAATTTTATTGATTTAAATAGCGTTAATTCGTTTAAGGGAGAGTAGAACAGAACTTGTAGTATGCTTAATAATATAGAAAATAAAAAAGACGAATCCGCTTAAGCGAATTCGTCTTTTTACAATTAAGAGTGGGGATCGTTCTAAACTCTTAATTTAAGCCCTACAATTGTTAGTTGTTTTTAATATTCGATATTCGGTGCTTTATTCACGTGTTTTTGATAACGTTTTAAAGCGCAAAAACCGATAGCGCCGATTACTGAAACTACTAATAGTTTTTTCATTTTTTCACAATCCTTTAAAATTATTATGCATTAAACTACTATTTACTATAATAGTTTAGGTTTAAGCTTTTAGAAGTTTGTTGACGTGTCCGTCTCATTAAATCAGGATTATCAATTAATGATTGGCCATAAGATGGAATCATTTTTTTGATTTTTGGTGACCATTCTGATTTATATTCAGGGAAGTTTTTCTCTAATACTTCTAATGCAACTGATACTGAGGTAGAAGCCCCTGGAGATTCACCTAATAATGCAATTACAGTATGATCTTCAGAATTAACCACTTCTGTACCAAATTGGATAAAGCCTTTACCATTTTCAGGTGTATCTTTGATTACTTGAACACGTTTACCAGCATTGTATAATTGCCAGTCTTCATCACGTGCTTCTGGATAGAATGTACGAAGATGATTCATTGTACCTTCTTTAGTCATCAAGATTTGATCAATTGAGTATTTAATTAATGGTAAGTTTTTAACTGCTGATGCTAATAAAGTTGTGATGTTATATGGTTTAATAGATTTAAATAAATCTAAATTAGAACCTTGTTTAAGGAATTTAGGTCCAATATTAGCGAATGGTCCAAATAATAATGTACGTTCACCATCAATGTAACGTGTATCTAAGTGAGGTACAGTCATTGGTGGTGTACCTTGTGGTTCTTTACCATATACTTTAGCATCGTGGGCTTGTATAACATCTGGATTTGTACAGATTAAGAATTGACCAGTGATTGGGAATCCACCTAAGTGTTTACTTTCAGGAATACCAGTTTTTTGTAATAGTGGAATTGCACCACCACCAGCACCAATAAATACATAATCAGCTAGTTGTGTTTTTACACTACCACTGTTACGTTGACGTACTTTAACTTCCCATTTACCGTCTTTACGTTGGTTAAAGTCCATCACTTCGTGGTTGTATTGAACATCTATATTAGGTTCTTTTTCTAAGTTTTTGGCCATTTTACGCGTAAGTTCACCAAAGTTTACGTCAGAACCTTCATCAATTTTACTAGCTGCCATAATGTCACCTGCACTATGACCTTCCATCATTAACGGAATCCATTTTCTCATTTCTTCAATATCTTCTGTATATTCAATATTGTCGAACATTGGGAATTCTTTCATAGCTTCATAACGATCTTTTAAAAATTGAACGTTATTTTTACCTCTTACAAAACTAATGTGTGGTAACGGACGAATAAACTCTTCAGGGTTACTGATTGTTTTGTTTTGAACTAAATGACTCCAAAATTGTTTTGATAATTCAAATTGTTCATTGATTTCTTTCGCTTGCTCAATGTTAATTGAACCATCTGGTTGTCTAACTGTATAATTCAATTCACATAAAGCAGCGTGTCCTGTACCAGCGTTATGACGCTCGTGAGAACTTTCATCGCCTGGACGATCTAAACGCTCGTATAATTTAATATCCCATTCTGGTGCTAATTCTTTAATCATTGTACCGAATGTAGTACTTAATACCCCAGCGCCGATTATGAGAACGCTTTTTGACTCTTTGTTAGTAGCCATTATCTAATCACCTCTCCTTATCTCAACTTGCAACTATAGTATAATACTAATTCACCTATAAATAAAATACATATTTGTTATAGGTGCCATTCTAATATGGAATGGCACCTATAACA
>NZ_RXWZ01000138.1 GCF_003970575.1 Mammaliicoccus fleurettii | reverse complement strand
AATATATACATAAAAAACTGTCGACAAAGTCTGAGCTTTGTCGACAGTTTTAATTGTTTTATTGATATAGGCTTAACAAAACTTTGTATATAAATTAGTTTTCTATCCTATTTATTTCAAATTCAATACTTGTCCTACTGTTAAGTCATTTGAACTTAAATCATTGAGTTCTTTAATTTCAGCTACACTTACGCCGCTTCTTTGAGAAATATTATATAATGTATCTCCTGATACGACTGTATGTGTATCTCCAGTAATTGTATCACTTGATTCATTCAACTGGTTATAGTGCTGTTGAACTAGACTATAAAACTGATTCATATCATATCCCCACTGGCTAAAGTAATTAATAGGATCAGTATGATCTGTTCCACCATAATATTGACTTATTGCGTTATGACTTATAACTGTTCCTGTCCCCTCATTATTATCAGCTAATGATGGTTTCAGTCCATTTTGATCTAACATTTTTGCTGTTAAGTATGCTTGGTTATTTACAGATTTAGCAAACTGATCGAATGTACTAGACTGTGCCAACTCTATTTGATAGAAATAGGGATTTGCTTTTGCACCAGCCCCCCATGCTAAATAATCACTTGAGGCTGTTTGTACAATTTTACTACTACCTGCATAAGCATGGACAAAGGCACTTTCGTAGTTATTATACATATAATTAATTTCTTCATCGATCGTACTATTAGAATTTGCTGTTTCATGAATAATCACGCCAATAAATTTATCTGACTTGTAATCATATTTTGGCAAACTATTCATTCTAGAATCTTGCGTAATCGTTGAAGGCTTAATATTATTTTTATCAATATAACTATTTACGTTTTGATAAGCTTCATTTGTATTGCGATTTGTTTCCATATCTGTTGAATGCTTTTCAGCAACTTTATTATGTAATTTTAAATCTTCGTCTGTTAATATGTTAGTTAATTCTTTTGGGTTCATCTTCTGTGCTTGTTCAAAACTAATTGATTTGCTTGTGTTCTCAGTCTGTTCATTATTTTTCTCATCCGCATTTACATAAAAATGAGATTGAGAAAGTAATAAACTAGATGTCAAAATTAAAGCTGTTCCAAACTTATACTTCATAATAATCCCCCTTAGATTTTATTGTTATATTGTATTACAAAATACAATTAATTAATATAGTTGAAGAATATTTCACTATATTAAATATTTATTACAAACAATATATTGTTCCATTCAAAACATCAAATCGCTCATCTACCCGTTTATCAACATGATAAATATATTACTTTTTATATGACTTTTCACTTTACAAAATAGAACATATGTTCGTATAATAAAGATACTATATGACTGGGGTGATTTTTATGTATGACTACAGTTATTGCTTAAATCGGGATATTTTATGTGTAGATTTGAAGAGTTTCTTTGCTTCTGTGTCTTGTATTGAAAAGGGTCTAGACCCATTAACAACGAAGCTTGCTGTTGTTGCTGATACGAAACGTCCAGGTTCTGTCGTACTTGCTGCTACACCACCATTAAAAGCAATTGGCATTAAAACGGGATCTCGTTTATTTGAAATTCCTCAACGTAAAGATATTTATGTTATTAATCCATCTATGAAAAAGTATATTCAACTATCAACTCAAATTAGTAAAATTGCTTTAGATTATGTAGCACCTGAAGATTTTCATCAATATAGTATAGATGAGTTTTTTATGGATGTTTCAGAATCTTATCATTTGTTTGCTCATTCTCCTTTTTCACTGGCTATGCAGTTGCAAGAACGTATATTTAATCTTGCCCATATTCGCAGTACGATTGGAATTGGTTCGAATATGTTACTTGCTAAACTATCTATGGATATTGATGCTAAACATACCCAACTCGGTATATCAGAATGGCGTTACGAAGATGTTCCTAATAAAGTTTGGTCAATTCAACCTTTAAGAGAAATGTGGGGTATCAATAGACGTACAGAAACTAAGCTCAACAAAAAAGGTATATTTACAGTAGGTCATTTAGCTAACTATCCAGTTGAATATTTGAAGCGGGACTTTGGTGTTATTGGTGTTGATTTACATTTACACGCTAATGGTATAGACGAAAGTATGATTAGGCAGCCGCATAAGGCATATGATAAATCTTTAGGAAAGTCTCAAATACTCATGCGTGATTACAGTATGAATGAACTCAAAACTGTACTAAACGAACAAGTAGATGAAGTTTATTATAGATCCAGAAAGTTAAACTTATACCCTACTCGAATAAGTGTTAGTGTTGGCTATGCTGATATAGGCGGTGTTCGTAAACAATTTACAAATAAGAATGGGTTTATGAATACTTACGTCATCGTAAATTTATTATGGGACTATTTATCGAAACAATTAGAACCTAATCGACTTTATCGAACAATTGCTATTTCATTTGGTAAGTTTATTCCAAATCAAATTAAACAATTATCTTTATTTGACGATCCATTTCAAGTTAAGACAGAAACAATAGAGAATCATTTAGATTTTATACGTATGAAATATGGAAAGAATATCGTAATGCGAGGTTCAAGCTTATTAAACAGTGGTACATTGTTAGAAAGAAAAGATTTAATCGCAGGCCATAAAGCTTAATATTTTAAAGATATGTCATATACAAACAGCAGTAAAATATTGAATTTATCAAATATTTTCCAAATAATTACTTTAAATGTGTATTTTTCCCAATTTATGTTTTAAAGATGCGTTTAAACATCCTTCACTTTGGATATATAAGAAGAAGTGCAAAAATAGGAGGTTGATATGCTCCCTGTTAAGTAAACACTTAAATAGTGAAAACTTAGCAGGGAGTTATATTATGACTAGAAATATTAAAATAGATATCAATACTTTATTAAAAGCTTTTGATTTATATGAACAAGGCTATAGCTTCTTAA
>NZ_RXWZ01000137.1 GCF_003970575.1 Mammaliicoccus fleurettii | reverse complement strand
TTGTTGACCACCTAGATAAATTTGGGCCTTATATGGTGATTGGACCAAATATCGCATTATTGCATTCAAATTTTGAGAATGTAAATGTTCCTGTAAGTATGTCCATTGTTCATTTTGAAGATGGAATCGACTTTGGACATGAACGATTTGATCCTGTAAAAGTCGTGGTTATACTCGCTACTAGTCAACCTCAAATACATTTGAACGCACTTGGTCAGTTAAGCCAAATCATTATGAATGAAGAAAATAGAAATGAAATGATTAAAGGTAACAAAGAAAGAATATTACAACTCATCAAAACGGTGAGCCAAAATGAGGAGGGTGTCTAAATTTGACCCAAATTATAAAAGAAGAACATATACAATTGAAAGATAAAGTTGCTAACTGGGAAGAAAGTATCCAAATAGCTGCAGCACCATTATTACAGGAAGATTATTTTAATAAGGATTATGTCGATTCAATGATTAAGAGTGTTCATGATATGGGACCTTACATTGTAATTGCACCTGAAATTGCGATTGCACATGCAAGACCTAACGAGAATGTGAATAAAGTAGGATTAAGTTTACTTAAACTAGATGAACACATTAACTTTTCGGACAATAGTCATTTTGCGTCATTAGTATTTGTATTAAGTGCCATCGATAACGAAGCGCATCTCGAAATTTTAAAAAAACTAGCAACAATTTTAAGTGATAAAGAAACAGTTCAATCACTTGTTTTAGCAAAAAATAAATCAGAAATTATAAATATATTTAAGGAGAATGATTAATATGAAAATTTTAGTAGTTTGTGGACACGGTTTAGGAAGTAGTTTCATGGTTGAAATGAATGCACAGGAAGCACTGAAAAATTTACAAGCTCCAGATGATGTTAAAGTTGAACATAGTGACATAATGTCAGCAAGTCCTGATATGGCTGATGTCTTTATTTGTGGTAGAGATTTAGAAGAAAATGCACAAAGATTAGGTGAAGTTGTTGTGCTAGATAACATTTTAGATAAAGAAGAATTACAAAATAAACTAGAAGAAAAATTAAAAGCACTGAACATTTTATAAACAAAGGGGAGACTGCATCATGAATTCAATATTAGGATTTTTTGTAGATGTTTTTAGTCAACCTGCTATACTTGTAGTACTTATCGCATTGATTGGTTTAATTGTACAGAAAAAATCAGCAGCAGATATTACATCAGGTACAATTAAAACAATTCTAGGCTTTCTTGTATTAAGTGCTGGAGCAGGTGTTGTTACAAATTCATTAGAACCGTTCGGGAAGATGTTTCAAGAAGCATTTGGTGTACAAGGTGTCGTTCCAAATAACGAAGCCATTATATCCATTGCTTTAAAAGATTACGGAACAACAGCAGCTTTAATTATGATGTTCGGGATGCTAGTTAATATATTTATCGCAAGATTTACAAACTTAAAATATATTTTCTTAACAGGTCATCACACATTTTACATGGCAGCTTTTCTAGCAATACTGTTAACTGTAGGTAATATTACAGGGACAATGACAGTTATAATGGGGTCAATTATTTTAGGACTGATTATGGCAGTATTACCAGCACTTGGACAATCCACAATGAAAAAAATCACTGGATCAGACCAAGTAGCAATAGGTCATTTTGGAACAGTAAGTTACTGGGCAGCAGGAGAAATTGGTAAATTATTTTCTGGGAAATCAAAATCAACAGAAGATATTAAGTTTCCTAAAGGATTAAGTTTCTTGAGAGAAAGTACAATAAGTATTTCATTAACAATGATCGTACTTTATATTATAGCTGCATTATTTGCAGGACCAACTTTCGTACATTCAGAATTAAGTGACGGTACTAACTTTATAGTATTCTCAGTTATTCAAGGTGTAACATTTGCAGCAGGGGTATTTATCATTTTGACAGGTGTGAGATTAATTTTAGCTGAAATCGTACCAGCATTTAAAGGTATTTCAGAAAAACTCGTACCAAATACGAAACCAGCATTAGACTGTCCGATTGTATTCCCTTACGCACAAAATGCTGTATTAATAGGATTTTTCGTCAGTTTCGTCACTGGAGTTATAGGCATGTTAATCATGTTCCTTATAGGAGGCGTCGTAATATTACCAGGCGTTGTACCACACTTCTTCTTAGGAGCAACAGCAGGCGTATTCGGTAATGCAAGAGGCGGAATAAAAGGAGCCATTGCAGGATCAGCATTAAACGGTATATTAGTAACATTCTTACCATTATTACTCCTACCATTTATGGGAGACCTAGGAGCAGCATCGACTATATTCTCAGACACTGACTTCTTAGCAGTAGGAATCGTAGTAGGATATATAGCAAAATTCTTAGGATTAGCAGGCGTAATCGCAATCATAATCATAATTGGCGTATTAGGCGTGTTATTACAAAAACGATCTAACAAAAAAGTAGTAGAAGAGAAGTAAGAAGTAATAGAAAGCACTCCGTCTAGATGACGAAGTGCTTTTTTATGTGGAGTTAATCGGAAAGATGAGATATAGTCTGCTTATATTAAGTCGATTTTTGAAAAGATGAGGTAAGTCTTCGATTAATTCGGTAGTTAATCGAAGAAATTGGTTAAGTTGTAGATTAACTCGGTAATTAATCGAAGAGATAGTGTAAGTTGTAGATTAATTCGGTAGTTAATCGAAGAGATGGGTAAAGTTGTAGATTAACTCGGTAGTTAATCGAAGAGATGTTGTAAGTTGTAGATTAACTCGGTAGTTAATCGAAGAGATGTTGTAAGTTGTAGATTAACTCAGTCGTTAATCGAAGAGATTGGTTAAATTGTAGATTAACTTGGTAGT
>NZ_RXWZ01000014.1 GCF_003970575.1 Mammaliicoccus fleurettii | reverse complement strand
ACCTCTTGCTCTTGCTGCTTCTAGTCCTTTTTTAGTTCGTTCACTTAATAAGTTAGCTTCAAGTTCCGCAAATGCACTCATCATAGTAAAGAACATCTTGCCCATCGCATCTTTGGTTGATACGTTCATATCTATAATATGTAAATCAATACTATTATCATCTAACCATTGAGATAACTCAATTAATTGCTTGGTTGTTCGGCCAAGACGATCTAGTTTATAGATAACTAAAATATCGCCTTCACGTAAATAATCTAAGCATTTATCAAGTTCCGTTCGTTTCGTTTTGCGACCACTCGCTTTCTCGCTAAAGATACGTTCACAACCATATTCCTCAAGTGTATCAATCTGTCCATCAAGACTTTGATCTTGTGTTGATACACGTGCATAACCAATTTTAGCCATTTGAATACCACCTCTTTTAATCGTTTTATGAGTACTTACTAATGAAATCTAGTTCTCGATGCAAATAAACGCGGCTCTCATCGTCTGAAAACTCATATTTTTTGGTATTTATGATACATTGATTATAACACAAGTTTTTAGACTTCGATATCCAAGAAAACCCTCTTAATATTAAGTTAAGAGGGTTTGTATCAAAAACGATCGTTTTAAAATTCGATGTATTTCTTCAATAACATCTATGAAACTGCATATTCTTACTACTAATGTTATTCATTCTTTTTGATTTTGATAGGTATAAAAGTTAAATAGTCTTTATTACTATTTTGATTTGGATTAATATAATTCATATTATTTATTGATAAATGAAATGTATCTGACATACTAAATTTTTTATTATTACCCATGGTAGCTTTCACAAAAATTTCATGTGAATTTACCATATCAATAAAGTTATTTCTATCGCAATATATAGGTTCACTTGTAAATGTATAAGTATCTCCCCATCTTTCTGTTTCATACAATTTTACTTTAGTTATTTTATTGTCAGACTTATTTTCTTTAATAAAATATTCTATGGCATAATATTTTACCATTTTTTCCTCCTTAAACTTTACATAATAGGACTTTATCAGAATTAAACAAACATCTTCTGTAAAAATCCTAGTTTGCGTTGCTTTAATAATTCAACTTTTGAAGATTGCTTTTCAATCAATGAATCTAATTTTTTTAAAAAAACGCTAATTTTCTCTTGTTCTTTAAGAACTGGAATATGTAATTTTAATTGTTTTAATTTACTAAAATACATATAAGTTCTTGATCCTCCTTGTTTTTGCATTAAAGCGTATTTTTTAAACTCATTTCCGTTATTAAGTATTTCTTTAAGAAAGTAATTATCTAAATCACTAGTAGTTTTAAATACCGGATATAAAGTACTTACGATTCCTTTTTGCACTATGTAATTTATATTAAATTTAAATACCAAGTCATCACTCATGTGTCTATAAGTAAAATAACTATAAGGGACTACATTATAGCCAGTGTTATCTTTAGAAGCTACATCTCGAGTAAAATAATCTTTTTGTAAAAATAATCCTTCTCTTGAAGAAGTTAAAACAGGATATTGATTATTTTCAGTAGTTTTTTCATCATGTGAAATCATGTAATTTCCTAAATAGTTATATTTCCAATTAGGATAATCACAACCACTATCATCTTTAAATCTTAATTCTTGAGAAAATAACTTTTGCATATATCCCTTTTTCTGTTCTTCTAATTTCGCTAACTTTTGTTCTTCGAGTTCAATTTGTCGGTCAAGTTTGCTGAAAAATTCACCGATTTTTTCTTGTTCTCCTACATTAGGTATATCTATTTTAAAATTTGAGAGAACCTTCTTAGTAATTGTTTTTATTGTACCCCCAGGAGCACGTTCTTTTTCTTTTAAGAACAATAAATATAAAACATATTTAAAATAATTTTTGTTCATTTCTATTTTAAAAGAATAAATTAATAGTAATGTTCTATCAATATATGCATCATAGTGTAAAAGGGCTACTCTACCTATACTACCTTGTAATGTTACTACTATATCACCTTTAAATCCTTTTACACTCTTAGGTTTTGCTAAGTCACTAATTTTTTGTTTAGTTTGATCATGTAATTTCATATTTTTATCAACGTCAACTACTTGTACAAATGGCTCACCATTTTTTTCATCATACCATTCTTTATTTCCATATGGTTGTGGGAAAGAACCTCTTCTATAATTAGCAACATCATCTAATTTTTTCTTTTTCCACTCATCTTCAAAGCCAGTAAATCTTAATTCAGGTACATTTACCACTTCATTAGTCATGTTTTAACACTCCTAATTCCTTAAGATAGTTATTAATTTCTTGTTCTACTTCGATAATTTCATCATCAATTTGATTTAAGTCTTTTTGAACTTGTTCTAAATCAATGGGTTCTTCTTCTTCAAATGTATCGACATATCTTGGGATATTAAGGTTATAGTCATTTTCTGCAATTTCTTCTAAACTTGCCGCGTAACTATACTTATCTAATGTTTCTCTATTTTTATATGTTTCAACAATTTTTTCTACATCTTCGGTTGTTAAATGGTTTTGATTTTTACCTTTTTCAAATGACTGCGATGCATCAATAAACAGCACATTATCATCGTCTTCACGACACTTTTTAAAGACGAGTATACTCGTTGGTATCGATGTACCGAAGAATAAGTTGGATGGTAAACCAATAATTGCGTCTAAATAATTTTTTTCTTTAATTAAGTACTGACGAATCGTCCCTTCAGCCGCGCCACGAAATAACACACCATGCGGTAAAACGACAGCCATTGTGCCATTATCATCTAGGTGATAAATCATATGTTGTATAAATGCAAAATCTGCTTTTGATTTAGGTGCTAGTTTGCCATAATTACTAAATCGAGGGTCTTCTAAGAATTGTGGGTCTGAACTCCATTTCGCACTATAAGGCGGATTCGCCACCACTGCCTCAAAACGTTCATCTGAAATGGCTGGATCTTCTATTGTATCTCCATTTTCAATTTTAAAATTCGCATAGTTCACATCATGTAACAACATGTTCATACGAGCTAAGTTATACGTTGTACTATTGTACTCTTGACCATAATATTGACGTACATTAGCTTCACGCCCAACACGAAGGAGTAATGAACCTGAACCACATGTAGGGTCATAAACGCTCTTAATATCTTTCTTATTTGCGGTTACAATTTTAGCTAAAATTGTTGAAACTTGTTGTGGTGTATAGAATTCTCCAGCTTTTTTACCTGAACTTGCTGCGAATTGACCAATTAAGTACTCGTAAGCATCACCTAACATATCGATTTCCATATCACTATGAACAAAGGGTAATGTAGATATCTTCATTATTACTTTTGAAATCAATTTTGTACGTGCAGCATTAGAGTTACCCAAACGTGAAGAATTAAGGTCTAAATCATCGAATAAGTGAATAAAGTCATCTTCACTATCATGACCTCGTGTAGAATTTTCTATGTTTTTAATCGCGTTACTCAGGTCCTCCATTTCAAAAACTTGTTTCTCAATTTTTTTAACTAAGTGACTAAATAGATATTGTGGTTCAATCACATAACCGATACGTGAAATAAATTCTTGTTCTAAGACAGGTCTATAATCTTCATCTGCCATCGCCGTTTCATAATCTATATTGTCTTCAGCTAAGAGTATTTGTGCTTGTTCTTCAATTTTTTCACTTAAGAAACGATAAAAAATCATACCTAAGATATAGTTTTTAAACTCGTTGGCATCCATATTGCCCCGTAAGTCATCAGCGATAGACCATAGATTTTTTTGTAATTCAGCTTGTTGTTGGCGTTGTTTTTCCGTAATAGACATTTAATTGTCCTCCTTGAATAAAGTGTTAGATAAGAATTGTTTTTTTAATCGACTTTGTCTTTGTTTTAATACGTTTAATTGTTTTTCTTTAATACCAATTTGCCCAATCAACCGTTGGTGTTCAATTGAAGGTAAGGTAATATAGAGTGATTTTAACTGTTGGTGGGTTAATTTTTTAATTGTTGAGCCGCCCTGCATATATTGCTTATACTGTGATTGTACTTCTGGTGCTAATTGAAACCAATAGACTAAAAAAGTAGGTTCCAACAATTCAGAAGTAACTTCAATTTTTGTATAGTTATAAGGTAAGATTGAGCCATCATGTTTCGAACTCACTAGAGTACATTCACCTGTAATCATACTAAACACAATATCATCTTTACGTACAACGGTTGCTCTTGATGAATCTTTTAATTTGATGACTCTAGGTTGATATGTATCATCTATGGTTAACCCTAAATCTATATCTAACATATTTTGATCATATACCATATAACGATGCCCTAGGTCGCTCTGATCAACTTCTAAGCGCTGTATTAATGTGCCACTTTGATAATTAACATAATCTTTTAACATACCAAACCTCCTGTAGTTTTGTTTTTCTACAAAAACAAATATAGCATGACTTTAAAATAAAAACAAGTGTAGTTTTTTAAAACTACACTTGTTTTTATTAAACACTATATTTTTTAACCATCTCTTTGATAAATGATTTAACACGCTTTATTTTTTTAGTACGTATTAAAAGACCGCCAGAAACGCCTTCTTCAATTAAGTTATTATTTAAATGACCACTAAATTCAAATTCCTTAACTAACGATTTCAATAATTCTAATGGATAGTCTGTTTCCTCAGAAAATTGTTCCAGCTCTCCGACCTTCACTTTAGATTCATAATTATAATAAGCATCATCAATTGAATCACCTTCATTTAAGTTCGGTACGACTTTATCTAGGAATGTTCGAATTAAATCGGATTTCAATCTCAATTGGTCATCGTCAGCTTTATCAAGCACTTTACGAATCTCTTTAATGTCTTTTTCTTGTTGTTCTGTATCACTTAAATCAATTTGATTTAATAAATCTAAAATATACTGAACATTAATCAAATCATTTCGTAAAATCTCAATATTAAAATCAATATTGTCTAATATAGATTCTCCCTCTAGAGTTTCTTTATCAGGTCGCATCACTTTATCATAGATATCTAAATATTTACCTTTATAATCTTCATATGTTTGTTCATCAATACCTAACGTTTCCTTATCAAATACAAATTCATCAAACGTTTTTAACTTTTGCATATGCTTCGCTAACTCGCGATATGCGATTACAAAATCACGCTGATCTTCTTCTCTTTCTAATTGGTCTACGGCTTGAGGTGTTTCAGCTAATTCAAATAGTTCAATTAGAGCCTGTTTAAATTTCGTTAAGTACGCTTGGAACGATAAGCTCAATACCGTATCTGTATTGTCTGTTTTAGAGAAAAGCTCAATAGCCTCATCCGTTTTTTCTTTTAAGTTTCTATAAGCAACAATATTTCCATAGGGTTTCGTTGGCTCTTCCACACGATTGGTACGTGAGTAAGCTTGAATAAGCGTATGATGCTGTAAATTACGATCAACATATAACGTATTTAATTTTTTACTATCAAAGCCTGTTAAGAACATATCGACAACGATAAGAATATCTAATTTTTGATCGGGTAATCCTTTTTTGACACGGTTTGATACATCATTGAAGTAACCATCAAACGTATCCGTTGAGAAATTTTTATCAAAGGTCTCGTTATACGTTTGAATAATACCTTCTAATATATCTCTTCTCGTTTGTTCATCCATCGTATCATCTATGGCTTCATTATCTTGATAACTGAATATTGTAGTGACATTAAAATTATGTACACCTTGTTTCTTCAATTTTTGGAAAACATGATAGTATTGAATTGCCATTGGAATACTTTGAACGGTCAACATACCTGTGTACATTTGGTCACGTGTTTTTTTATTATGATTCGCAATAATATGTTCTGCTACTTTTTGAACACGTTCGTCTGCCATCCATATTTCAGCTTCATTAATTTTATTAACATAACCGTCTTCGGTGATTTTTTCACTACGGTCAAACGTATTCATATATTCAACAGAAAAACCTAGCACGTTACCATCTCTAATCGCATCTTTGATTAGATAATGGTGTAGACATTCTCCAAAAATATCCGCAGTCGCGCGTCCATCTTGACTCGCATTCTCTTCAAATCTAGGTGTTCCCGTAAAACCAAAGTATTGGGCGTTTCCGAAATGTTGTCTGATGATGCGGTGCATTGAACCAAATTGCGTTCGATGACATTCGTCAATAATGAAAACGACTTTATCTTCTTTATAACGTTCCATTGCTGGATGTCCTGATTTAATCGCATTATCCATTTTTTGAATCGTCGTAACAATTAGTTTCCGTGTAGGATCATCCATTTGTTTGAGTAACTTTTTAGTATTGAATGTCCTATCAACAGAATCTGACTCAAACTTATTAAATTCCCCTAAAGTTTGACCATCTAAGTCTTTACGATCGACTAAGAATATCACTTTCTTAATATCTGGTTCTTGCGCTAAGATTTGACTCGCTTTAAACGATGTGAGGGTTTTACCACTCCCTGTCGTATGCCAAATATAACCATTGTTATTTGTTTCTATAGCACGATTTAACAAAGCCTCTACAGCATAGACTTGATACGGTCTCAAAGCCATTAATATTTTATCCGTTTCATTAATAATCATATAACGGCTAATCATTTTAGCAATATGGCAAGGTTCTAAAAAGGATTCAATAAAATCTTTAAGCACATTAATGCGCTCATTTTTTTCATCGCTCCAATAAAACATATGACTTTTCATGATTTTTTGATCGCTATTCGCATAGTAGCGTGTTTCCATTTTATTACTCACAACAAACATTTGTATAAATCTAAATAGCCCCGTATAGTTTTGACGACGATAGCGTTCAATTTGATTAAAAGCTTCTGTAATCGCAACACCACTACGTTTAAGTTCAATTTGAATCAAAGGTAAGCCATTAATTAAAACGGTTACGTCATAACGACTCTTATGTGTATCGTTCACGCTTACCTGATTTGTGACTTGAAATGTATTTTGACACCACTTTTTTATATTCATTAAGCTAAGATAAACTTTTGTTTCGTCATCACGTTCTAGTACATATTTATCCCTTAATATTTGAGCGCTTTCAAATACGCTTTTATCACTTATATCAATCATGATACGTTTAAACTCACTATCTGATATAGGTGTACCCTCTAATTTATCTGCATTTCGTTCATTTAAAATACGTCTAAAATTCTCTTTCAATTGTGTTTCGTTACGCAATGATACACGCTCATATCCCAAATCTTGTAGTTGTTTAATTACATTTTCTTCTAAACCATATTCAGTTTGGTATCCCAAATTAATCGCTCCACCCTATTAATTTTAAGTATATTTAAATATTAACATATAATAAATATAGTCTTTTAAAACAATAATTAGCTACCAAATAAACGGTTCCAAAATCCTTTTTTAGGTTGCGTTTCTTCACTTTTTTCTTCAATATCACTATCATTGTCATTTGAATTAGACAGATCATCTTTCTTTGGTGCTACATCATCTTGTGTACTTTCATCGCTTTGTCTCTCAGATATATCCTCATATTGCATCTCTGATTCTTGGTCTTGATTAATGTTTACAGAATCAGTAGTATCTGTAGTTTCTTGTGCATCAACGTTTTTTCTATCGTTATTAGATGTATCAAAGGGATAATTAAGGTACCTCTCTTCCTCTAATTGGTTTTCTAGTTTTTGAATTTTTTTATTGCTTTCTAAAGCTAATATTTGTTGATTTTCAAGCAACTTTGATCTTTCCTGTAACTCTTTTCTATAGAATTCTAATGTTGTTTCGTGACGACTTTCTTGCTTTTCAATCTGCCTATTTAAGGTGTCAATTTGATGTTTAAGTATTTCTATTATCTGAGTATCATTTTCAGACTCAACATTATCCGATTCATTATTTTTTATATCCGCTGTATTACTTTCGAAACCATATTTCTTTTTATTTTCATTTACTCTTTGAATAATTTTCTCTATATCGTTATCTTTTTTAATAAACGAAGTGTTTTCTTGTTTGATTGTTTCTATATTCAATCGCTTGATGTTGTTAAAAATGGTTTGCTTACTAACACCTAATTCTTCACTTAATATTTTCACGCTTTTCATCTCATCAACCCTTTATAAAATGTTTGTCAACTCTTTACAAATTATTATAAGCTTATTTCACTTTCAAATAAAGCTTTAACAAATAAAATCAACTACTCATTAACAAACATCGTCAACTTTTTATCAAGGGTTTGTAAAGGTTTGTGAGTCCTTTACAAACCCTTGATAAATCTATGTTTTTCCTTTTATAAGAGTATTCAAAGTGATATAATAATCTTAATACAATAAAACCTCCAACTACTGGTAATAGTTGGAGGTCGGTAATAAAACGTTACAGCACGTTTATAAAATTTTGATACTTGTATTATATACAACTATATCATCAAAGTGCAAGCAAAAAAATTATGTGTTCTTATAACGTTTTATTACCTCAATCCCAAACTAAAATTCGGAAAGAGGTTTTTATTATGCCAAAATTTGAAAAGTACAATTTATCTCAAGTAAAAACTGAAAGATTTTATCAACTACCTAAATATTTATTTGAAGATGAATATTTTAAGAAGATGTCAGCAGAAGCTAAAATTATGTATGCCTTACTAAAAGATCGTTTTGAATTATCTCTTCAGAATGAGTGGGTTGATTCAAATAATAATATTTATTTTATATTTAGCAATAAAACATTATGTGATTATTTAGGATATGGCGAACAAAAAATTATAAAATTAAAGAAAGAGCTAATTAATTATAATTTGCTTACACAAGAACGTGTTGGTCTAAACAAGCCTAATAGACTATATTTATTAAAACCAAATTATAGCTTAAAACCTAGTAATAGCAAGGAACTTCCAAATTCACAGTTCCAGAACTGTGAATTTGGAAGTTCTGGAACTGTGAAAACGGAAGTTCAAGAACAATTAAATTCATTGCCTAATGATACTGATATTAGTGATATTGATATTAGTGATACTGATATCAATGGAATGAATGGAATGAATGGACCTAATATAGATAATACAAATGAAAATACTAACCATTCATTCCATTCAAACTATGAAAATGATAATCATTTAATGGATGAACAAACTCATTTATTAAAACCTTTACCTAAAGAATTACAACAATTCATTAAATCAAGATATTCATTAGCTGATAGTATTAGTATTATTAATAAAATTATGCAAGCTAAAAAAGCAGCAGGAGATATCCGAAATGACAATTTATTTTTCTATTTTGAAAACAATGACGAACTATCAGATGCCATTATTGAAATTTTAATCGCCGTGAATCGTGAAATGAAAAAGAAACAAGAATCTATTCAAGCCATGTTAGGTTATTACTACAATGCATTAGTAAATGGTTTAGAGGAATTTCACTTCTCAACAAAAGCAAAAGAAAATATAAAAATGTATTAAGTATATTAGCCAATAAGAATAGTTAAATTTGTGGCGTGATGTAACAGGAATTACAGAAATAACACAAGTTCATGTGCAAAAAGTTAAGACAAATAATGATAAAGAACTTTATGAAATGGCTAAATATTCGGGTAAAGATAGTGATTATTTAAGTAATCAAAAAGTTTTTGATGCTTATTATAAATCTTTAAAAGGTAAACAAGTTTTAGTGTATTCAGGCTTATTTAAAGAAGCGAGAAAGTTATTGAAAAATGGCGATTTAGATTATTTAAAAGAAATTGATCCAACTGAATATATTTATCAAATCTTTTATATTTGGAAACAAAAAGAATACTTAGC
Source organism: Mammaliicoccus fleurettii (assembly GCF_003970575.1). Lineage (GTDB taxonomy): Bacteria > Bacillota > Bacilli > Staphylococcales > Staphylococcaceae > Mammaliicoccus > Mammaliicoccus fleurettii. The sequence goes on along the minus strand of NZ_RXWZ01000014.1, from coordinate 262 downwards.
AAGTGAACTTCATGATTTAACTGAACAAGAAAAAAGAGAGCTTAATCATCGCATGATTGATGAAATTGAAGAAGAAACATAAAGTGTTAGTCTTTGGCTAATGTTTTTTTATGTGTCGATCTGTCCCTGCTGGAACTATAAAAAATTGTATGCAAATTAATTTGCATGTAGATGGGCAGTGTCTTAAAAAATCGACACTGGTTTTTAGAAAAAATCATTTTGTGAAATCAAAATATATTTATTTGGCTCATATTTGCGTTTT
>NZ_RXWZ01000136.1 GCF_003970575.1 Mammaliicoccus fleurettii | reverse complement strand
TTACTACTAATTTTTTTAAAATTAGTAGAGATTAACAAAATATATCAGCTAAAAACCAAGCATATATATTTTGTTAATACCCTAGAAAAAACCAATGGTTGATTACATCTAAAGATATTACACAAAATTATGGACTTGACTCTTGTTGACCTCGACTAGCAATATTCAGTCACTTCAATCTCCCTCATATTCATTACATTTCCACTTATTCCACTTTCAAACATAAAAAGACACCTCTAAAGTTGGATTTAAATTCAACTTTAGAGGTGTCTTTCATTCTACTTGCATTGTTGTCTTAGCTATAACGTTTCCACCTGATAAGACTTCAACGTCTACTTCATTATCAGCTTCATTGGCGATTTTAGTTTTGAAATACCAATCTGTTACTCCGTTATTAATTTTAGGATTTACTGAATCAGATACGCCTGGTGCTTGTCCATTAAACATTCCAACTTCTTGTCCATCTTTATTCTTAATGGATAATTGAAATTTTTGATTAAATAATTTTGATTCGTCTACATGTACTGTTATTTCGAATTTCTCTTGTTTTTGAACAGATGTTGGCATATCGAATTCACTTTGATTTCCTTGATTCCCTTGATTATTACTATTATTACTTGTTGATGAATCTTTACTGTCACTATTTGATTCGTTACTTTGTTTTTCATCAGTAGCGCCATAACTGCCTGATGCATATGTGGAAGCATCGAACCATTTATAACCTTGCTTTGGTGTTCCCCAAGGTTCTTTCTCAGCTTCACTACTATTTTCAGGTTCTTCAAAATTTAATAATGGTGTCTTGTCATCTAGTTGTATATCCATTGAAGAAAAATCTTTATTATCTTTTTTGTTATTTAACCATTCAACAATTTGCATTATCATTTTTTGATTATCTTCTTCTTTAAAGCCATCATATGTTTTCTTAGTTTCACCGTTGTCTTCACGTTTGTACTTTGGTGATTTGTCTTCTACCATGGAAGAATCCCCAATAAATGCACCTTTACCTTCTCCAGCTTTACTAATTGCTATATACGCACCTTCATCTTTTCCGCCGCCATTATAAATGCCTTGGTCGACTGCGTGATTCCATGCATCATCTTTCGATAAATTTGGAACAAATGCTATACCTTTTGCTTTATTAGGATCCGTAATTGCAATGGTAGATCCCGCATGCATCGATACCGCATTAACACCTTTTGTAATTCCAAAGCTATCTTTTTCATCAGCTAAATCATCTACTTTTATATTTCCTAAAGCATTATATCTGAATCTTAAACCAAATACTTCATTTAAAAAGTCTCTACTTTCAACGCCATTCATTTTTTCAGAAGCACTTTCTTCAGAAGTCATACCTTTTGTAGGATTATCAAAAGCCCCTCTTCTATAGCCATTCATTACTTCAGATGAGTCATATCGATTAAAGTTTCGATCAGCATTATAATGATCACTAACCATCAAAATGCTTCCACCAGACTTCACATATTGCTCAATAGCATCTTGTTCACTTGCTTTAAGAGGATTATTTGCTTCAGGTATTACAACTAAGTCATAATTTTTCATTTTGTTATATTCTAATAATTGATTAAATCCTAAGTCTGTCACTTCATAGTTCTCTTTCGTCAATGCTTCTGCAAAATCAGAAAACCCACCATTAATAACCCAATCTGCACTGCCTGCAGTTTGACCGTGAGCACTATCAAAAAGTACTTTACCCTTTATATCATCACTGTTTGGTGATAGAACTATTTTTCCATCTTTTCCTTTGTCTTCACTAACATTATTTGAACAACCAACTATTACAAATGCCATTAATCCTATTAAACTAATCATGATGATTTTTGATTTCATTATAATCTCCTTATGTATAAAACAAACCCCTAACAACTCATTATGTTAGAGGTTTGTTCATATTCTATGCTCTTCTAATATAAGTCAACAATTTAACTGTTACAGGGTCTGTATCATAGTCTTTAAATCCTCTAGGAACTTCAATCGTTGCATCAATTATATCATTAACATCATTAAATCGATATGTTACTTGATTAACGTTAGATTTGCGATCGAAAACAACTGCTTCTGATGGCCAACTTCTCACTTCACCTGTTGTTACTTTCAAAGTACGACCAGTTATATTCTCGATTTCTTTGCCTAATTCTAATAATGTTATTTTCTTTCCTTCTATGAGAACAAATTCTTTTTCATGCACGATAACATCCCTCTTTTCAAATAATCATTTATAGTTTATTCCCTAATACAATTCAAACTAAACCAAACCTATATATTCAATTTAAAAGATTTAACTTTGTCAGACGCATCATCATATGTAGATGTCTTACTCACACCGCCATGAATATTGAATGTTGCACTATTATCTTTAATTGCTTGATACACTTTTTTAGAAATAGGAATAGACTTTAAACTTTTAGTCTTTTCACCTGGTTGATATTCATCAGTATTTTCTTTAGATTTCTTCATATATTTCTCGTTATGAGAATCTGGTATAAATGAAGCATAGTCAGAACGTTGTGTTTGTTCTCCATGTTGGATAGATGCTGTGTTGTCATAGAATAACTTATCATTTGTTGTATTTTCAGTTACGACTTCATACATGACAACATAACCATCTTTAGCTCCATTGAAGAGCAACACCTGACCTTCTGGCATATTATTCACTTGGAAAATCTGTAAATGGTCAATGCTTACCTTCATACCACTATCTTCAAATTGAAAATGTTTACCATCAATGTCATCTACTACTTCAACTTCACCATTTGTTGAAGTACGAATTGTATTAGGAAAAGGCTTTTTTGCTGATTGCTCTTTTTCTGTACTTGATGTTTCCTTTTTATCTTTAGAATCTTCTTTACTGCTCTTTGACTCTTCTGTATCAGATTGATTTGCTTTAACTTCATCTTTGAGTTTTTCCAACTCATCTTCTTTGTCTTTAATACTATCTTTTAATTTTTTATTCTCTTTTTCTAAAGACTTTTTATTTTTTTGATAATCTTTAGATGATTGTTCTAAAGACTTAATTTCTTGTTCTAAATTCTTCTGTTCATCATCATTGCCACATGCAGCTAAAATAATTGATGAGCTCACCATAAGTAAAAGTGCTTTCTTCATAGGTGTCGCCTCCTATATATAGTCTTAAATATTTTACCACACTACATGTAAGCTATCTATTGAAAACAAATTAGATACTATTGCCTAGTACTATCATTTCATCGTAATTAACGGATTCTCTTAATTTTATAGCCATTGCACGCCCAATTTTACCTTCTTCAGTTAACTCATTAATCATTTCTCTTTGAATTCTTAAAGCGTATATTTCCATTTCTGTATAGACAGCTGAATGGTTACCTTTAAAATGATTAGGTGTTAATCTTTCAACTTTATTTAAATAAGAATCACAAACGATGCTAATTTCAAACTCATTATCATCATTCATTTCTTCAGTTAATCTTTTTACAACTTGGAAATGAACTTCTCTAGTTATAAATCTCATCTCTTTTAAGTTTGCTTCAATTGAAAGTGAACTTGTTGCATTGACAAATGTTTTAATTTTTCTACGTCGAACAAATAACTTCACCATTAGTTTAACTTTCGTATACAGTGATGCATTCTTAAAGGTAGTTGAACGTTCAGTAATTTGTCTATAGTTATCAAATGTATTTTGTGAAATTTTATCATCTTTAATCAATTTATCTAACGTTCTAAATTCTGTATCAATAGCGATTCTTTGCATACGCTCTAATTCTTTAATATCTTCATCTTTTTCATCGTTCTCTCTTAAGAATGATAATTGCATATGATAACTACGTGTAATTTTCCCGTAAATATAACTTGTTTCTTTACTGTAAAATTCTTGTAAGTTCTCTAATGCACTTTCTATAAGTAAGACTTTAGCTTCATTAAACGTTAGTAAGCTTTGTTCTTTCGGTTTAGTTTTAGGCGTTACAAGTGGAAGTACTAATTGTGCTAATACTAAACTGATCAAAATAACACCTGTCGCTATAAATAGTAAATTATCTCTATAAATAAAGTCTGTGTGTTCGGATAATTTAAATGGTAGCATTAAAGCGATTGCCAATGAAATTGTACCGTGCACCCCACATATCGTCATAATAAATGCATATTTAAAACGATTCGGCTTATCTATTTGAGATTGTGGTTCTATATCTTTCCCACTATTTAACATTCTAGAAAATCTACTTTCAGGTAAGTAGAAATACGGGTATGAAATAAGCACCCAAATGAATCTAAATGTATAAACTAATGCTGCTACAAACAGTGTCATGCCAATAACATGCATTACTTCCTGTTTTGGTTCTTCTAAAATGTTAAATAATACTTCTGGTATTAAGAAACCTAATAAAATAAATACAAATCCATTTAATAAGTAACTTAATAAATCCCAAGTATGATTATAAGTAACTTGTTCCTTCGTAGTTGCTTGTGCGATTCTATCCTTTTCAACACCATGAATTAAACCAGCGACAACAGCTGCAATAATGCCTGATGAATGGAATGTTTCTGCAACGATATATACTAAAAATGGTGTTATAACCTGTATAAACGTCAACATATTCCCATTATTAATACCATTTCTAGTTAAGTAAACGCGCAACTGCACTACACCATAACCAAGTATAAGACCAACAATTGCGCCTCCGACTGCCGTGATAAGAAATTGTCCAACTGCTCCTGATAATGAGAATGATCCACCTACTAAAGCTGCTAAAGCAATCTTAAATGATAATATACCTGCTGCATCATTTAATAAAGATTCACCCTCTAATATTGTCATAGAACCTTTTGGTAACATCTTACCTTTTGCAATAGCTTGAACTGCCACCGCATCAGTTGGAGAAACAATTGCACCAATAGCAAAACACGCTGCTAATGGTAGTTCTGGCCAGATTAAATGTAATAAGAATCCGACCCCTAGAACTGTTGTAAATACGAGTACAAGTGCCATTGACATAACGGGTTTTAAATACCGAGCTAAATGGACACGCGAAACTGAAATACCTTCTAAAAATAGTAATGGCGCGATAATGCCCACCATAAACACTTCTGATTCAAAGTTTAATTCAACTGGAATTGGAGATAGAAATATAACAAAACCAATAATAATTTGAACAAAACTTAATGGTATTTTAGAAATGTAATGATGAATAATTGAACTTAGGATAATTCCCATAATGAACCATAAGAAACCTTCGAATATGGCCATAGAATTCCTCTCTTCTATTTAAAATAACTTTTTACGCATAATAATTTTTTCAACTTCATAGTCCATTGATTCATTAATATGAATCATATTTTCATTGTGGGCATGGACAGTTGAAACTATGGAATATGCACCCATTTGTTGAGCCCACTTTTCTACTTCTCGCTTTAAAGTTTTAGCGATTCCTTTTTTTCGATGATTTTCAGTAACAAGAAGGTTATAAATTTTAACTTCTTTATCCTTATAATCAAATTTAGCCCATATGAAGCCAACACATTCTTCTTCAATAAAAGCACCAATCAAGATACTTTTTTCGTATTCAAGAGAGCCTTTGATTGCTTCATATTCTAGCGACACTGCCAATTTCATACTATATCTCTCATCTTTAAAAGCCTTTGCAGCCATTTGGCTAATCTTATAAATATTTGCATCATCTTGAATGTATTTTATGATAAACATTGTTCTACCTACCTAATTGTTCTCTATCAATAATTTAATTGCTAAAATAAATATAACGATAAACATAATGATTTTTAATTTCTTTTCAGGCAACGAAACAGTCAAACGACCACCTATAAGTCCACCAATACCTGATCCAAGTGCCAAACTGATTGCAAATGGCCAATTAACATACCCTTGAAAAATAAATACAATTGTCGATAACGATAAGTAAATCGTTATGACTAAAGTTTTCATACACTGAACTTCAGCATAATTTAATTTCGGCATAATTAAATTTAAAGCTATAATGAATAAAAATCCTACAGCAGCTTGAACAATGCCACCATATATACCTAATGCTAGAAATACAATAATAAGAAGAACGATTCTAAAGGCGGATAATTTTTCAGTTTGCTTGTTTGCACCTTTCCATCTAGTTGGAATGATCATAATAATTAAAACGAGAAGCATAATAATACCTAACATGCGGTTGAAAATTGCGTCTGGGAGATTAATTGCGTAATGTACGCCAATAAAAGAGCCAATAATAGCGGGTATACTCAAGATAAGACTTAACTTAACGTTGCGCATTCCTTTTATGTAAAATACATATAAACCTAGTATATTCTGAACTAAAATTGCAACTCTGTTCGAAGCGTTCGCAACTGTAGTAGGTAATCCAAAAAATATAAGTAATGGTAAAACAATTAACGATCCACCTGCTGAAACTATATTAATCGTTCCAGCAAAAATACCTACTAAAAATACAATAAATAAAGTCAACATCTCCAAGCATTCACCACCTGTCATATTTAATAATATCGGAAATTTAATCATCTGTAAAAAGTATAAACCTCAAATTAGTAATGTTTTATAATAAAATACTTGGTAAAATGAAATTATTGAACAAAGAAAGGAAAACGCTGATGAAAAAATCAACACGCGACCTTATAATTGAAAACAATGTAAAACGACTAAGATTAAATAGTCACGATAGAGAAGTATATGAAAACTATATAACATATGTCCGTGCTAACTTAAGTATTAACGAACATGATTCAGAAAAAATGTTACTTAACATACTTAATCATTTATTAAGTGCAGAAAAAGACGGCATGCATGCAATGGAATTCTTTGATCATGACCCAAAACAACATGCAGATAATATGATTAAAAACATGCCTAACCGTACTTTTCAAAATATCTTTAAATTTATAGGCTTACACATATTAATGTTATTAGGCGTATTTTCATTTATACGAGGATTTACAGGATTCTTCACTCAAATAGAATACACTTACCTATATACATTTCTTATAACGTTTGTAACAGGATTTACGATGATATTCATTTTTATATGGATGATATTCAAAGTAGTACAAATAAGGATATATAGCGAATCAAATTGGACCACAACAATAACGAATATTTTAATATCAGGCACATTCGTACTAACAATATTAGCCTTCTACTTACCAGGATTTTACTTGCAACTAGGACCAAAAATTTATACATCCAATTGGGCTTATATCATTATCGCGCTCATACTCACACCACTAGGACTTTATATAGACCATCATAGAAAAATCGACCAACCCGACACAAGGTAAAGTGGAATATAGGAAAAATACGGACCGATAATTTATTTTATCGGTCCGTATTTCGCGTTTTCGGGTCGATAATTATTTTTATCGGCCTGTATTTCTCGTTTTCGGGTCGATAAATTTTTTTATCAGCCTGAAAAATTTATATCACCAATATACCTATAAACAAAATAGCAAAAATCAAAAAAGTTTCTCCATTTATAAATACTGTATTAGGTCTTATTCCTCTATTTTGTTTAGTATAATAGTTAATTAAAATATTGAAGTAATAAATTATCAATAATCCCCATATTAATGTTATAACTCCTAAAATATAATAATGATTTTGAATCATTAACATTCCCAAACTCAACAACCAAATTGATTTCACTATATGACTCATAACTTCAATAGGGTCTGATACAATTTTGAATATTTTATCTACTATTTCATTTCTTACAAGTTGTGTAGCTAATAAAATATCACATATCACTTGTAAGAACATAGATACACTCATCATAAATATAAATAACAAACCAAGTACTAAAGTATACACATTCAATTGTCCATTTAAATTTTCAAAATATATAATGGATACTTGACTAAAACATATAAAAATCAAGGTAAACATTAAGTGAATAAGCATGAATTTCTCATTTTTAATGAGATATTTAGAATATAAAAATAATACTAAATAGATTATTAATCCTGATAACACCATCCACAATACTATTCCACATCCTTAAAAGTTCTCATTTACGATTGCGTATAAATAATGGTCTTTCCATTCTCCTTTGACTCTAACGTTTGATCTGTTTAGTCCTTCTCTTATCATTCCTGCTTTTTCTAATACTCTTACTGATCCTACATTTGTTGGTTGTGCGCCTGCTTCTACTCTATGAAATCCTAGCTCATTAAATGCTATTTTGATTACTTTTTTTGCAGCGATTGTCGTAATTCCTTGCCCACTATATGCTTCGTCTAATGCATATCCCATCATGCAACTTTGGATATTATGTCTAACCACTGCGAATAAGTCGATCGTACCTATTATTTTATTTTCTTCTTTTTGTATGATTACGTAATGGTAACCATCGTCATTTTTCATATCTTGTAAGTATTTTTCTATATTTTTTCTATAATTATATAGTTGATAATCTGAGTCTTTTCTATCTGCTGCTGAATATGTTTCAAATAGTTCTCTATTTCTAATATCTATTTCTAAAAGTTCATTTGCATCTTCTATTTTAACTGGTCGAATTTCAATCATGATGTACCTCCAACTTATATTTATAATATTAGTATACACATCAATTGAAAAAATTTATAAAAAAAGGAGGTCCTGCATTACTATTTTCGCACAAACGTAATGCTGACCTCGTTTTTTTATGTTTGATATAAGTATTTCCCAACTCTTGCTTCCATTTTTCCGAAAACCCATTCGAAAAACAGCGCCATAATCCAATATATTACACTTGCGATGATATACACTTCGACAAATCTATAACCGTCATTAGCTATAATTTGGCTAATCGCTAATATTTCTGTTACTTGAACAACAAATGCAATTGCTGTTCCCTTTATTAAAGCTATAAATTGATTCCCTAAATTCGGTATCGCATATCCTAGTGCTTGTGGAATTACAATTCTCATCAAGATATGTTGTCTTCTTAGACCAACTGTTATAGCCGCTTCTATTTGCGAATCGTCTACACTTTTCAATCCACTTCGCATAACTTCTGTTAAGTATGCTGCTGAATGTAATGTGAATACAAAGAGAACGATTGTTAATGAACTGACGCCATCAGGGTCTAAACTCAATTGCCAAACTTTATTCAACCATTCTATTAGTACAGGCGTACCATAGTAAAATGCAAACAACTGAACAATGAGAGGTGTTGATCTAAAGAATGACACAAATACAACTATAACTTGATTGATAACAGGTACCTTTCTTTTTCGAATTAACGCAAATATAGTACCTATTACTAAACCAAACACCATACTTATAACTGCAATTAATAATGTTGTTGGAACACCTTTTAATATATCTCCAACATGTTCATACATAAAAGGAAAATCTATAGACAATTTATTCACCTCATTTGTTCAGTTTGATATGGTATATTATATTTTTTCTCTAAAAGCATGACGATAAATTCTACTAATATACAAATAACCCAGTAAATAATACATATCGCCACATATACAGGAAACATTCCTAAACCGTAATTATTCCCTATAATTAAGTTAACTTGCCCCATCATGTCAATAAGTCCGATAGTAAATGCAAGTGAAGTATCCTTAATCAGTTCTATTACTTGATTACCGATGTTTGGTAAACTATTTCTAAATCCTTGAGGAATAATAATTCTCGTCAATATTGTTCTATCACGTAAACCAACTGTTTTTCCTGCTTCAATCTGTCCTTTATCAACTGAATTATACCCAGCTCTCATCACTTCAGATAAGTATGAACCTGTATGCAGAGTGAAGGTTAATATGACAAAAAATAGACGACTAAAATGATTAATATCAATGTAAATCCATTGCAAGACAATCGGCAATGCAAAATAAACTAAAAATAATTGCAAAATAAGCGGTGTACTTCTCACGAAAGAAACATACAGTTTCACAACTTGAGTTAATATCGGTATTTCTTTTATTCTTATAACTGCTAAAATCAGCCCTAAAATTAAAGCAAATAGAAGAGAAATAATAATGATGAATAGCGTAATTGGTAATTTATCTAAAATTTGCATAAACAAATCTGGCCAAGTTGTCGTTCCCATTTTTCTCCTCCTTATAATCTATCTTTAATGTCATTTAATGAATCTCTGTCTTCAAATACATTAAATCCAAACCATTTTTTAGATAATTTCACAAGCGTACCATCTTCTTTTAATTCTTTAGTCGCTTTATCAATATCTTTTTGTAATTGCGTATTTTTATTGTTATATAAGATATGAATAGATTCTTTTGAAACAACGCCACCTACTTTAACATCAGCATTTAATTCTTTTTGAATCGCTTGATATGTTGTTAAATTTAAGAACATTGCATCTCGACGTTTTGATTCAATCATTTTAAAATTTTCACCATTAGATACTTTTTGAATTTCATCAATATCTATCTGTTGTTTATGAGACTTGTTATACCCAGAAAGAATAGAATAAAGCCCACCACTTGGAGCCATAGGTGTAAGTCTCTTATTATGTAAATCATCCAATGTCTCAATATCATTTGTATCATTATGTACAATTAGAGTCGTTAAAGAATATACGTAAGGTTCTTTTTGATATAAAAATTTTTCTTCACGTTCTGGCGTTTTGAAGAACCAATTGATCCCCATATCAAATTTACCTACACCAATTCCGACGACGTTTGATTCCTCTTCACCAAATTCATATTGAAAATCATACTGTGGCAACTTCTTTTCAAGAGCTTTCATATAATCCATATCATAGCCAACTGGATTGTTATCACTGTCTGTATATAAAAACGGCGGATTTACTTCAGCTGATAATGCTACTTTTATAACTTTTTTATCATTATTTTCTTTAGAAATTTGACCACAACCAGATAATGAAATGATTAATGCACTTACAATTAGAAATTTGATATACTTCATTTCATACCTCCTATGCCCCAACTGTTGAAGTTAAACGACTTAAAAATTTTCTTGTACGTTCCGATGATGGATTATCAATTACATCCTCAGGACTACCGCTTTCAATAATTTCTCCATTATCCATGAATATGACTTGGTCTGAAACTTCTTTAGCAAACTGTATTTCGTGTGTCACGATAACCATCGTTCTACCTTCACTAGCAATTTCTTGAATAATATTTAGCACGCCTTGTACAGATTCAGGGTCCAATGCTGAAGTTGGTTCATCTAATAAAAGCACTTCTGGTTCAATGCTTAATGCTCTTACGATACCTACACGTTGTTGCTGCCCACCTGATAATTGTACTGGGTATGCATTTGCTTTATCTTTTAGTGAAACTTTGTCTAAATATTCCATACCTTTAGCATTTGCTTCTTTCTTGCTCATGCCTTGTCCATAGATCAAACCTTCAGTAATATTTTCTAAAATTGTACGATTTTTAAATAAATTATATTGCTGAAATACCATAGCCGACTGTTTTCTTAATTTTGCTACATCATTTTTATTAAAATTTTCAATATTAAATAACGTATCTCCCAATTCAATTACACCTTTATATGGTGTTTCGAGCATATTTAAACTTCTTAATAAAGTGGTTTTTCCTGAACCACTTGGTCCTATAATTGCTGTAACTGTCCCTTTTTCTTGTTCAAAATTAATATCTTTCAAAATTTCATTATCCCCAAACTTATGGTGTAACCCTTCAACTGTTATCAAGTCATTCACTCCCGAACAAAATATTAAGTTGAATTTATCACAACTATTCCTATAAGTAAAGTCGGTTTTAATTTAAAATCCCTAATTCAAGCCATTTATAAAATTTTCTTATCTTTTTACTCGGATTAGATTGAATTTTTAAAATTGTCTGACTATAATGACATATATAACTTAAGGAGGTATTTATTAATGACACAAGAAAATTGGAATAAAGAAACGCTTGCAATTCACGGTGGTCAAGTACCTGATCCAGTTACTGGTTCAACAGCCGTTCCTATTCATCAAACTACGTCATTTACATTTAAATCAACTGAACATGCTAAAAACTTATTCTCCTTAGCTGAAGAAGGTAATATATATTCTCGAATTATGAATCCGACTAATGATGTCTTTGAAAAACGTATCGCATTATTAGAAGAAGGTTTAGCTGCATTAAGTGTAGGTAGTGGACAAGCTGCCATTACTTTAAGTATTTTAAACATTGCCGAAAGTGGCTCTGAAGTTGTTGCATCTACTAATTTATATGGTGGTACATATAATTTATTTGCAGTTACACTAAAGAAATTTGGCATTAAAGTACATTTTGTAGATCCAGATGATCCAGCAAATTTCGAAGCTGCAATTAATGACAATACTAAACTGATCTTCGCTGAAACTATCGGTAATCCACGTATTGATGTACTGGATATTGAAGGTGTCGCTGAAGTAGCACATAAAAATGGCATTCCTTTAATAGTAGATAATACATTTGCTTCACCTCACCTACTACAACCAATTAAATATGGTGCAGATATTGTTGTACATTCAGCAACTAAATTCATTGGTGGTCACGGAACGTCTATCGGTGGCGTAATTGTAGATAGTGGTAAATTTAATTGGGATAACGGAAAATTCCCAGGATTAGTAGAACCTGACCCAAGTTATCATGGCGTTTCTTACGTTAATGACGTAGGTCCAGCAGCTTATATTACAAAAGCACGTGTTCAATTATTAAGAGATCTCGGACCATCATTATCACCATTTAATGCCCAACAATTCTTAATAGGACTTGAGACATTACATTTAAGAACAGAACGTCATTCTGAAAATGCCCAAAAAGTAGCAGAATTTTTAGAATCACATGATAAAGTAAGCTGGGTGAACTATCCAGGACTTGAATCAAATCAATATCATAAACTCGCTAAGAAGTATTTACCAAAAGGACAAGGAGCAATACTAACATTTGGAGTTAAAGGCGATTCCGAAGCAATTCCAGACTTTGTAGAAGCCCTATCACTATTCTCATTATTAGCAAATGTAGGAGACTCTAAATCACTTGTAATACATCCAGCAAGCACAACCCACCAACAACTGTCCGAAGAAGAACAAGTTGCATCAGGCGTAACAAAAGATTTAGTCCGCCTTTCAGTAGGAACAGAATCAAGTGATGATATTATCAAAGACTTAGAACAAGCTTTAAATAAAATTAAATAATATTTGTTGGCGAATACGTCTGAAAATATACTAAAAAAAGTAGTGAAGAAATCTACGACAGCAGATAATCTTCACTACTTTTTTATTTTCTTATTTATGCTGTTGGTAAGATATACAAGAATGTGAGAAGTACATATGCTTGTGTATTTACAGATGATATAATACTGATGTCGCCTATCTCTCAGGCGTCTATTTGACGTAGAGAGGAGGTGTTAATCTATGCTAGAAATCCTTGTTCAGATCACGATTGCAGTCATCAGTGGTTGTATTATCGCGTTATTCACGCATTGGCTACGCAAACGCGATGATAAGTAAAATAGGCGACTAGTCACACCAAAAAAACCCCTCACTATTGAGAGTAGTGAGGGGGTTGGTGTATCTATGCTAGTTCCTTGTTATGTGTATTATAACATCATAGTGGTTTGGAATGCAAAGTACATAATAGAATAGGATATAATTATTAATAATCCTTTGTACTTAGACCTACTGACTTCTGTCACTTTTATTAAATATACTTAACGGGTTATTTATTTTAGAGTGAAGAATATTAAAAACTTTTCCATTCTTCTCTTAAAATCCCCATTTGTATTCCATCATGGAATTCACCTTCAACTACGCGCCCTTTTCGTATGCGTGCCTCTTCTATCATTCCAGCTTTATTTGCTACTTTCATCATTCTAATATTGCCAGACCATGTTGAAATACCTATTCTATTAGCATCAGTTTCTTTAAATAGATAATTAATCCATTCTTTGAATACTTGAGAACCTAATCCCTTTTCCCATTTGGTATTTTTATATATAACAATACCGCATTCTAACCATCTGGATTTCTCATCTTTCCAATATGATGTGACAACACCTAAAAAATCATCTTCATATTTTATTGCTAAAGTTGATAACGTATTTTTATAAAGATATTTACTTTCTCTATAATTCTTTTCGAATTCAGTAAATGTAAAATGCTTTTCTTCGATATATGGACCGTTCCAATTTTTAGCTTCTTGTAATGGATCTAAATATTTCCAATAATAATAATCGTTTAAATCATCTTCATTTAATTCTTCTAGTCGAGTTTTCTTATTTATGTTTTCCAACTTTAACATGCTCCTACATTGTTCAGAATTTGTTGATAGTATATGCTTTTTACTGAATTAATAATATTATTGATTGCTTATATTTATATTAGGTTATTATCTCATAAAGATTTTTGAAATTCTAACCTAAGAGTAAAAAGTTACTCTAATACCACTTTAGATACTAAAAATCGACCTATAAATTCTTCTCTCAAAATCCCTTATAAATAATATACTTAAGCCTAATAAAAAGTGCATATGCTTGTGTATTTACAGATGATATAATAATGATGTCGCCTATCTCTCAGGCGTCTATTTGACGTAGAGAGGAGGTGCAGAAAATGATAGATATTCTTGTTCACATCATGACCACGACAGCAAGTGGTTGCATTGTCGCATTCTTTGCGTATTGGCTTCGCAAACGTGGCGATAAGTAAAATAGGCGACTAAGCCACACCAAAAAACCCCTCACTATTGCGAGTAGTGAGGGGTTTAGTGCATCAAATGCAGATATTCTTGTTAAATGCATTATAACATCATTGTGGTTTCGAATGCAAAGTACATAATAGAATAGGATTTAATTATTAATAACCTAATACACTGTAGATCTACTAATTCCAGTCTCTTTTGATTTCTTTTGCAGAATCCAGTTCTGCAATTGCACTCATCATAGTAAAGAACTTCTCGCCCATTGTATCTTTGACCGATACATTCATATCTTTAATATCCATAAAAAATGAAAATAAGTGCTACTTTATTTCTTTTTCGCTTTAATTAATATAAACGGAGGAAACTGTTTTAACTTGTTTATACGTTCTTCATCATAGTATTTAAATACTTCTTCTGATTGTCCAAGGTCCTTAATACATTCGATTACAAAGCCACTATTTATTAAACTATTGAAAATAGTCTCAATCGTATGATGGTATTTGAAGACGTCTTGTCCTATCCAGTTAGCAGAACGTATAGTTTCATCAAAATAGTGTTCCATTCGCAAATAAATGCCGTTTTCATCTTCTTTGCTAACTTCTGGATCCATTGTAGCAGTTTGTATTGGATGTTCCATAGTAAATAAAAGAGTTCCTTCGCTTTTTAATAATTGATTTAATTTCTGACAACATTTTTTAAAGTCTTCTATGTAATGAAATACTAGTGAAGACACTATGACATCAAAGGTTTCATCTATATTAAGTTTCATAAAATCCTCATGATATAATGTCACAGGTTTATCTTTAAATTTCTTATTACTTTCATCAATCATGTTTTTTGATTGTTCGATGCCTGTTATATGGTTTGAATTATACGTTAACATGTAGGTTATAAGATTCCCCATTCCACACCCAACATCAAGTATTTGCTTTCCAAATAAGTCAGGCATTAATCGTTTCATTTCAGGCATTTCCACTACCTCATTATAACTTAAATGGCTATTTCTCTTATTCTTATACCCTTCAAAAAATGCTGAGTCATCATAAATATTATCCATTTTTAATATACCTCCTTATTAGTTAATAAACAGCAAAACGATTTCCATAAATTAAAATAAGTGCGCTCTTAAATATTTTCTTAATTATTCATCTTCTATATGTTCTGAACCCCATTTACAAAGCTCCTGTAACGCAGGCATTAATGACTTACCTCGTTCTGATAAATAATATTCTACTTTGGGTGGGACTTGTGGGTACTCATGGCGGATAATAAGTGAATCGAACTCAAGCTCTTTTAATTGATTACTCAACATTTTGTGAGTAATGCCTTGAAGTGATTTTTTCAGTTCTCCATAACGCATAATTTATTCTGTTAATAAACAGAATAGTATGTGCATTTTCCACTTCCCTCCTATAAGCGATAACGTATAATCAAAGCCTTTATTGTTGAGTACTTGTCCATTTGTAGTTTTAGAGTAATTCATACAATACTCTCCTTTTTGATAGTATCTTACTAAAAAGTGCATACTAGTTTTTTTATATCATCATATTATACTAGCAATTAGAAATAAATTGAAATAAAAGAGGAGAATATATAATGGCAATTAAACCTATTGAAAGATCTAAAGCTTACCGTTTATTACAAGTAGGACCAACAACAATGATTTCTGCCAAGCACGATAACGTTGAAAATGTAATGGCGGCAGCTTGGGTTGGCCTTGTTGGAAACTATAAAGTTATGGCGTATATTGGCAAACAAGCTTTTACACGTGAACTTATTGAGCAGAGTGGTTATTTTGTAGTGCATATACCAACCGTTAAACAAATGGAAACAGTCTTATATGTTGGTGAACACAGCTCTAAAGAAATGGATAATAAACTTGATAACCTTTCTATATTTTATCAAGATGACGTTGACATCCCATTAGTTGAAGGTAGTGCTGGCTGGATTGTATGTAAAGTAATGCCAAATGAGCAGAATGAACAAGAACACGACTTGTTTATGGGCGAAATTGTTGGTGCTTGGAGTGACGATCGTGTCTTTAACAATGGTCATTGGATCTTTGACGATGCTCCTGATGAATTACGTACCGTACACTACGTAGCTGGAGGACAATTTTATGCTATAGGTAAAGGAACAAAATTCAATCATGGTCCAGGAAAAGACTAAAGAATAAATGAAAATATTATATATTCATAGTTCTCTTACAAATCGTATTTCATTATAAAAAGCAACTTAGTCAAAAAAAAAACCTCACTACTGCGAGTAATGAGGGGATTGGTGTATAAGTGAATACTATGCTAATTATCCTATTTTTTTCATTTTCTTTCTTTTAGATAATTGTATAATCAGTGGATAAAACAATGCAAAAATAGTCATCAATGATAACACGATACTAATTGGGGATCCCAAAAATATATCTGCTACATTATTATTACTTACTATTAAGCTTTTACGAAAATTCTGTTCCATATCTGAACCTATAATTGCTGCCAAAATCAAAGGTGCAAGTGGAAAATCTAATAATTTCATAACTAATCTAATAATGCCGAAAATAATTAAAATATAGAAATCAGTTATACTATATCCTAATGTATATGTACCGATAAACGCTAGCACCAAAATAATTGGATATAAAACTTTAGGTGGTGTACGTAATATCTTTAGTAATAAGCCTATTAAAGCAATGTTTATAATAACTAAAAATAAATTACCGATAAACATGCTGTTAATGAGTGTCCATATCATTTCAGGTTCGTTTTCAAATAATAAAGGTCCCGGTTGTAAGCCTAACATAACCACCGCACCTAAAATTACAGCTGTTGTCCCTGATCCTGGTACGCCCATCGTTAATAAGGGGATTAAAGCGCCTACTGCAGCCGCATTATTAGAAGCTTCTGGTGCAGCTACGCCTTCTATTTGGCCTTTCCCAAAATTCTTACCATTTTTCGATATTTGTTTTTCTGATGAATAGCTTAACATTGCCGCAATAGCACCACCAGCTCCTGGTAAAACACCGATTAGAAATCCAACTGGACTTTGTCGAAACATAGTACCTCTTGTTCGTTTCCAATCTTCTTTTGATAATTTCATTGATCCTACATCAGCATTAGGTGGTTTCAATGCATCTAAATGCAAATAATTATATAATACCTCTGCTACTGCATATACACCAATGATAACAACTAAGAAGTCGATACCTTCACTTAAGTGAGGATTGTCAAAAGTGAAACGATAAATACTTGATTGTAAATCAACACCTATTGTACTAATAATTAAACCGATACTTGTAGCAATAAAGCCTTTGACCATCTTCCCAGCCGATAAAGTTACAATTGCTGAAAGTGTAAATAAGAATAGTAAAAAATATTCTTGTGGACCAAATTTTAAAGCAAAGTCAGACAACGGCTTAGCTAATATAATAAAACCAAATACTGCAATAATACCACCAATTAATGAAGCTATGGCTGAGATCGTTAGTGCTTTACCAGCCTCTCCATTTTTGGTCATTGGGTAACCGTCAAATGTAGCTGCAATCGCTGAACCATCACCTGGCGTATTTAATAAAATAGAGCTTCTCGAGCCACCGTACATGGCACCATAATAAATTGAAACCATTAAAATCAATGCGCTCACTGGTTCCATACCAAATGTCATAGGTATGAGTACTGCAACCGCAGTCGCAGGTCCTAATCCTGGTAGCATACCTACCACTGTACCTAGAAAACCACCAATAAGCACCCATAATATATTCATTGGATGAAACGCAGTTGATAGTCCTTCTAAAAAACTTCCTGCATCAATTCCCATTTAAATTACCTCCTTAAGGTAAGCTGACATCCAATAATTGTGAAAATGTGTACCATGCAATGCCAGAAAAAATCACCGTAACTAAAATATTTTGTAACCATCTTTTATATCCATTAATTAAGAACATAATGCCACCTAAGAACACAATTGTTGAAATTAAAAAACCGAGACGTTCGAATATTAAAGCGTATATTACTGTTAAGACAATTGTTAAGATGATACGTATGAATGTTTTTCTCTCTAGTAATTGTGAAAATGCTATAAATGATTCGTTACGTTTTTTAAATTCTTGAAAGAAATAAGCAATACTCATTATAAGAAGTAATAATCCAACTAACATTGGAAAATACATTGGGCTATTTGGATTGCCAATATTTGATTTAGGTATATTTAAAGTCAACACTAAATAAATAACGCCAAATAATATTAATAATACTGGAAAGACAAGTCGTGACATTTATACTCCCCCTTTATTTCATTCCTGAATCTTTGACTAATCCTTTATATTTCTTACGTTGATCTTCTAAAAATTCCTTGCTTTCTTTACTGTCTTTGTAAAAGTTTTGCCAATCATTATTCTTTCTTATTTTTTGCCAACTTTTCGATTTCACTACTTTTTTCATAGTTTTATCCCAATAGGCAATTTGTTCTGGTGTCATATCTTTCGGCCCCATCACACCACGCCAATGTGGAAAGACAACATCAACACCCTGTTCTTTCCATGTAGGTACCTCTTCAATACCTTCAACAGGTTCATCAGAAGTCACTGCCAATATTTTTAACTTTCCAATCTGGTGCTGTTCTTTCACTTCAGAGACAGAAGTAGAGGCAACATCTACATGTCCTCCTAATAAAGCGGTTTGTAAGTCTCCACCACTTTTATATACAAGGAAATCTATTTTATCTACATCAACGCCATACGCCTTAGCTGCCTGTACAAAAGCTAAGTGATCATTGTTGCCTAAACCTGGTGCAACACCTATAGTTAAAGATTCTGGATCATCTTTTAGTTTTTCCATCACTTCTTTACCAGAACTTAAGTTAGATTTATTGGATGCTGTTAAACTAATCCATTCAGTTGCTAAAATAGCAATAGGAGTGAGATCATCTGTACTTAAATCACTTAATCCTAATTCGTTATTAGATAATAATAAACTGGAATTAATAGATATAGTGTTCGGTGAACGTGTTTTTAAATATTGCCAACCTATTTCTCCGCCACCTCCAGGTTTATTAATAACATTGATGTTTTGCTTGGTTAAGTTTTCATCCATCATAATTTTTTGGATAGCACGAGCTGTTGTATCCCAGCCGCCTCCAGGTGAAGCCGGTGCAACAATTTCTACCGTTTCATTGGGAAATTGATTACTTGACGCCTTCGAATTATTATCTTTGCCACAACTTGCTAATATAATTTAAAAAACGATGATTAAAATACCCCATCTTTTCATCGAACCACCCCTTATTTTGAAAGCGTTTACAAATATTTGTATGATACTTTATTAAAAATGTTAACCAGAACATAATCAGTGATTAAATACAGTGATTTTAAGACTGAAAATTCTGATTTTTTATAATAGTAAAATGTTAGCTATGTATGCTAATATAATTAGATTATTTATTAAAACATCCAGAGCGATCAAGGACAAATGCTTCTATAGAATTCATTATGCACGCTTGTCGCTATTGGATATTTATTTGTAACATCTAGTCAATTGGGCTATTACAAAGCAAAATAAAACTTGTTTTTTTACAATATATAAAAAACTATGCTCAATTTTCTAATTTGTTCATTTGTACATACTCAGCAGCTGATTTCCCAGCTCTTTTACCAAAAACTGAACCTGACATTAAACCAGATCCTCCTGGATAATTATGATAAAACAATCCCCCTACCATTTCTCCTGCTACAAATAATCCATCTATAGGATTGTTTTGTTCATCTAAAACTTCAGCTTTAGTATTTGTAGAAATACCTCCAAAAGCAAAAGTAATGCCGCATGTAATAGGGAAAGCATAATAAGGTGCTTGGTCAAATTTTAATGCCCAATTCGTCTTTTCTGGGCTAATACCTTTTGTAGATTTACCATCTTTCACACTTGGATTGTAGTCTCCATCTTGAACACTAGAATTATATTTCTCAATCATTTTAATAAAATTATCAGGATTTATCTCCATTTTTATAGCTAGTTCTTCTAAAGTGTCCGCTACAATCTTAGTCGCTTCTTTTAAATTATATTCTTTTCTCAACATAGGGCTGACTTGAGAATCAAAAATTTGAAAAGCTTTTTGATCAGGTTGTCTCAACGTCTCTTTTCCATATTTTGCATAAGTATAATTTCTAAAATCAGCACCTTCATCTACAAATCTTTCTCCATTTTTATTAATGATTAAGCCCAGCGGATAAGATGATTTTTTATAAATATCACCAGGTTTTGAAAAATCACCCACCTTAGGAGCGTTATAATCTGTAGTATGAGCATGACAACCATCGTAGTGACCTGCTTTTTTAGCTCCAATTGCTGTAGCTATTTCTATTCCGTCACCTGTGTTATATTCAGTACCTCTAACAATTGCTTTTTCCCATTCTTCACCTAAGTTTTCAACTCTTTTTTCTATACTCGCTTCAAAACTACCACATGCTAATATAATTGCCTCAGTATTTACAGTTACCCCTTGCTTATTATTATCCAGGTAAGTTGCTGCTGATACTTTATTATGATCCATTTTTATTTTATTAACTTCAGCACTATATATAATATCGATACCTAGTTCTTGGGATCTTTCAAATAAAGTGTTCATTAATCCTATCCCTTTATCCATTGTCTTTATAGGTAAGCCACCCCAAAAATTTCTATTTCCATTAATTTCAAAGTACTGATTTTCATTTAATTGAAACTCTACTCCTTGTTTTTTCATCCATAAAATAGTTTCAAATGATTCATTTGATAAAAATTTTGCTAATTCTGGATTACTCTCACCATTAGTTACTTTTAAAATATCTTCATAAAAGTCTTCAGTATTATAATCAGGCATTTGTATTTTTGATAAATCACTTTCTGATAGTGCTGTGACAACTTCATTGATTCCTTGTAAATCATTGTAAGCAAACCTTATTGCTCCATCAGTAAATATTGAATTTCCTCCTCTTTTTTCTTTGGGAGCTTTTTCTAATACAAGCACTTCACTTCCATTCTCTTTTGCTGATATCGCTGAACTTAGTGCAGCATTTCCTGTTCCAACTACAATTACGTCATATTTTTCCAAAAATATCCCTCCATAAAAAAAGTAATCTAAAAGTATTTAACTTTAGATTACATAATAAAATAGTAGAAAGGAAATACATATATTCTATTCACTATCATAAAATATTTTTATGACACTTTGCTCATACTAATCAATATACTTATAATATGATTTAATGTGTCTAATGAACTTTTGCATTAATGGATAATCCACTTCTTCCCTGTATAATAACCAAGTATCCCTATAAATTATTTCATTCTTTTTGTTTTTTATAGGTACTATATTTAAATTTTCATGGTCTCTGATACCGATATTAGGAGCAATTGCATAACCCATGCCTTTTTCTACTAGCTTCAAACAAGACTCTATGTTATCAATTAACATCGCTTCATTCGGAGGCTCATTGTAAGATTCCTTCCACCAGTTATCAATAGTAGTTTGTAATCCAATATCAGTCTTAAAAGCTATCCTTGACTTTGTAGGTAAGTTTTCTATATCAATCTCATCTTTGCTGATTATACATATAGGTTCTTGATCTAATAGAATTTTATAGCCTTTCCAAGATACATCTCCTCTTACTATGGCAAGTGAAATTTCGTCAGATGCTATTAATTTATAAATAGATTGGCTCCAAGAAGTAATAATTTTGAATTGAATTTTATTAAAATCATCCGTAAAACTACTAAGTAATTCAGGCAAATCATATCTCGCTAAATTATGAGAAACACCAAGTCTGATTACGCCCTCATTTTCGTTATCTATGCTATGAAGATTATCCTTCATCTCATTGAATCCATTCAAAGTTTTCTTAGCATACTCAACGAGATGAAGACCTTGAGGAGTAAATCTAATGCCTTTTTTAGTACGTATTATTAAAGACACTCCAAGCTCTCGTTCAATAGTATTAATTTTGTAACTTAACGAAGGTTGAGATACATATAACTTTGTCGCAGCCCTTGTAATATTTCTTTCATCATTCAGCGTTTTTATTATTTCTAAATCTCTAAAATCCATAGTTAGTTCCCCTTTCGCGTAAACAAGTGGTGCCATAAAATTATCAAATAACGAAGAAATAGATAAAGGGATTATCCATAAAAACCATATAACTTCATTATGTATAAAAAGTGCTAATATAATAGTACATAAAAATTTAAAAGTAAAAGCTAGGTTTAAAATTTCAGTATTATTAATGAAACGGCTGACTTTACTTAATATATACACCTAAAAAAGAAAAGTTAATAGTGAGTGGATTGGTGTATAAGTGTATACTTATTTTCGTTACATACATTATAACATCATCGTGATTTGGAATGAAAAGTACATAATAGAATAGGATTTAATGATTAATAATCCGATACACTGTAGATCTACTAACTCCTATTTGTTTAGCAATTTCTTCGCCGTTGAGCCTATTGCTCTTGCAGCTTCCAATCCTTTATTTTTTAATCATAAGTCAGCTAAAATGAATAATTTTTATAAATTTGATAACATTTATATATCATATGTATCAAAAAGGAGAACTAAGTAATGAAACAATCTGTATATGATTTAACTCAACAACATAGATCTATTCGCCAGTTTAAAGATGAACCTCTATCTAAAGAAACTGTCCAAAAATTAGTCGAAGCTGGACAAATGGCTTCTACATCTAGCTATGTACAAGCGTATTCTATTATCGGTATTACTGACCCTGAAATTAAGAAAGCTTTAAAAGAAATTTCTGGACAACAACATGTTGTAGACAATGGCTACTTATTCGTTTATGTAATTGATTATTATAGACATAGTTTAATTAATAAAGAGACAAATGGAAATATGGAAACAAGTTTTGAATCTGCGGAAGGTCTTTTAGTGGGTACAATTGATGTTGCATTAGCAGCACAAAATGTAGCACTAACTGCAGAAGATATGGGTCTTGGAATTGTATTTTTAGGTTCTTTACGAAATGATGTTGGTCGTGTAAGTGAAATATTAGACTTACCTGAGCATGTCTTCCCATTATTCGGTATGGCTGTAGGCGTGCCAAGTGATGATGAGCAAGGTTCACCAAAACAACGATTACCATTTGAACATGTCTTTCATGAGAATCAATATAACTCAGACAAAGAACAACAACTTGAACAAATCAAACAATATGACAATGATATTAAAGATTATTATGAACAACGCTCTAACGGTAAACGTTCTGAATCATGGTCTGAACAAATTAGAAAAATGATGAGCCAAAAAACAAGACCAGATATATTAGAGAAATTGAATATTAAAGGATTTATGAAAAAATAATATCGTATAAATTGGCTAAGTTGATTGGTTAACAGTAAGCTAACGAGCTTGTTTCTCTAGTCTTGCACGTTAGATTTTTTAACGTGCTTGTTCACATTTTCTTGCTCGTTAGAACTCTAAATCATCTTTATTTAGTGTTATTTTATACTTTTCTAATGCCTTTTTAGTCGCTAACGAGCTTGTTTTTCTAGTCTTGCACGTTAGATTTTCTAACGTGCTTGTTTACATTTTCTTGCTCGTTAGCGCGATTTCACATTCCACATATTCTATTTTAGTACTAAAAATAAGAGGCGGAGACAAATTATTTGTCTCCGCCTCTTTTCATTATAATGCTAGTGTTTTTTATTTTATGATGTTTTATCTTCTATTCTGCCATCACTTAATTTGATCACTTTATCTGCAAATTCAAACACTCTTTCATCATGTGTAATCATAATACCGATTGAATTATTTTCTTTTACATTATTTTTGATCATTTTAACTACTTCAATTGCTCGTTTTGAATCTAAACTTGCAGTTGGTTCATCTGCTAAAATCATTTTTGGTTGGTTCATCCACGCTCTCATTATAGCTACACGTTGTTTTTCCCCACCTGATAAAGCGTTTGGATATGATTTCAATCTATGTGATAAACCTATTTCTGTTAATAATTTTTCTGCTCTTTCTTTTGCTGCTTTTTTACCCATTCCAGCCATTTGACCTACATAAGTTAATTGGTCTGTTACATTTAAATAAGGTATTAAATGTGATGATTGGAAGATAAATCCTATTTGGTTTAATCTCATATCTGTAAGTTTTTTATCTGATAAATTCACATAATCTAAATCATCTAAAGTGATTTCTCCTGAACTCTTACCTAAAAGTCCACCGATGATTGATAATAATGTTGATTTTCCTGATCCAGATGCACCGTTTAATACGATTAATTCACCTTTATCTGCTGTAAATGTAATATCATTTAATACTTGAGTTTTTGCTTCTTTTTCACCGAATGATTTTGTAACATGTTCAACGACTAATCCCATAATTATTCTCCTCCTATAGCTTCTAGTGGTTCAATTTTCATAACTTTAACAAGTGATAATACTGCTCCGATTAATGAAACGACAATGAATACTGCAACCATCAATAACATCAAGTTCGTATTTAGGAAGAATGGCATTGTTACTGGCATCACGCCACCTAAAATTAAAATTACTGCGATTGCTAATGCAACTCCGATTAATGTAATAATTAATATTTGAAGCATTAATGAAGATATTAAATTTTTATTTTTCGTACCGATTGCTTTTAAAATTCCGAATTGACTAGTTTTTTGAATTGTCATTACGTAGAAGAATGCTGTAATAACGATTGCTGAAATTACGAATAAGAATACGATCATCAAGTTTAATGGTTGTTGTTCTGCATTATAACTTGGAATTGAATTTAACATATCATCTTGTGAAATAACTTTTACGTCATCTAATTTGTTGATTTCATCTTTTTGGCTGTCACTTAAACTATCGTAAGCAACAACTGAAATGTGATTACCTTTTAAATCGTTCATTCCATCTTCATTAACGTATGCCATTGAAGTATGTGAGAACATGATATTGTTAGCAAATCCAGAGATTTTAAATGATTGATCTTTATCTGCTATTTTAATTTTGTCCCCTACTTCAAATCCTTCAGCTTTCAATTTCTCGTTTAGTAATACTTCATTGTCACTTTTCGGTATGTGACCTTCTGAAGGATCAGGTTTAATGTTATCTGTAAGTTGTGTAAACATTAAATCTGTTTTACCACTATCTGTTTCAACTTTCTGCATTGCTGTCTTGATTGTGTCACCTTTTGCTACATTGTTAATTGCCTCATCTGATTTATCAGTGATATTTGATTGGCTTAAATTATTGTCTGCGTCACTCGCTATGACATATTCACTTTTATTCCATTGTTCAATTCCTGAAACGTTCTCTTTCGCTAACCCTTGTGCTAATGCTGAAATAAATAATACTAAAAATGCTAATAAGAATAGAATTAAAGTTACAAGTAAATATTTAAATTTGTAATAAGTAAGTTCTTTAAGTGCTAATTTCATGTTTATCCGTTCCTCTCTCTTAATGTATAAATTTATAATAACGACCCAATGTGAACTGAATATGAACAATAAGACATAAAACAAAAAAACTTTATAAAAAGTTAAAGACCTTGAAGATAGATATAATACAAGCTATTTAATTAATGTTCATTTATAGACAATTTACTAGTGTGCCTTACTTTAAGTTGGTACAATTAAAGCAAATATGAATGATATGGAGGTTATCTTTATGATTAAATCTACATGGCAAGGTAAGAAAACTTTTAGAGCACAATCAAAATTCGGTCATAATATAGTTTCTGATGCCCCTACTGAATCTGGTGGAGATGATAATGGCCCTTCACCAGTTGAATTAATGTTAAGTGGTTTAGCTGGATGTACGGGAATAGATGTTACAAATCTTATGAAGGAACGATTAGCCAATGTTACGAAATTGGAAATTACTGTAGATGATGAAAGAGAAGATATAACATCTCGTGCAGTTAAACATGTAAATTTAATTTTTGATGTTGAAGGCGAAGTTGATTTAAAAAAATTAAAACGCTCAATTACATTAAGTGTAGAAAAATATTGTACAGTTGCACATTCACTAAAAGCTACAATTGAACCGAAACTTATATTTAATGGTAAAGAGGAAACTTTATAAAAAAAACAGTTTGGACTGGGATCTACGTTATTAAACGGTTTCCCTATCCAAACTGTTATTTTTTAATATATGGTGCTCGCCAAATATAAAATGTTGCGTAAGAACTCCACATTTCCCATCCTTTATTCAGAGCAATCATTTGTTCTTTTGAAGGCTTTTGCTCTAAATTTAATATAGCTTTCAAAGCATTTTGTAAACCAACATCTCCAATAGGAAAAGCATTCTTAACACCTATTGACCTCATCATGACATAATGTGCAGCCCACGGCCCAATGCCTCTAATATTAACAAGTGTTTTTTCAATTTCTACCTTATCTTCCATATTCAATAACATATCTTTAGTTAACATTTGTGAATGGATTATCTTTGCTACATCGATTAAATATTCAGCTTTTCTTCTAGAAAATTTTAAATCCATCAATTCTTTTACAGTAATTTTGGATATCACATCAACTGTTGGGTGAATATAATATGATTTATTTTCAAACGTCATTTTTTCACCATAACTTTCTACTAATCTCTTCTTCAGTTGATAAGCAAAAGTTAAATTAATCTGCTGTCCAATTATCCCCCAGGAAATAGCTTCAAAAAAGTCAGGTATTCTGATTAATCTCAATCCATATAATTCATTTATTAAAGGTTCCAATATCTCATTTTTTCTACCATATTGATAAAATAAAGATAAATCTGCAGAAAAATCAAACCATTCTTCAATAAAATTTACTAACCTTTCTGTATTTTCAGGTGAGATAGATATATCATTTAAAATTTCTACTATTAAATAGTGGCGTTCATAAGAAATAGACAACAACAATTTAATATCATCAATCTTTATTGCACGATAAATTTTGTCATCCACTATATCAAAGAGCATTTCATTTTCGTCCCTTTTTAAATAAGCTAAACATTGTTCATAGTCGAAAATATATGGACACTCAATTCTAATTTCTTCCATAAAGCATCACTTCCTTAATTACTCATATTATGAATCATATGTTTTTAATAAACAAATTAGAAATTTTAAAACATAAAATCAATTCATAGAAATTACATGTTATAATTGCAAGTAATTACCAATTAGGAGAGAAAAATATGTCAAAAAAATTATTCGTATTAATCACTACATTGTTACTTATTTTAGCAGCTTGTGGAAATAAAGATGACGATTCATCAAAAAGTAATACACATAAATACAAAACAGACGAAGGTAAAACTGTTGAAATTCCAGATAAGCCAAAACGAGTTGTTGTATTAACAACGGATCAAGGTAGCTTCCAAAAGCTTGGTGTAGATCCAGTTGGGACAGACGCTGATTTCCCTAAATCTAAATATGTAGACGATAAAGATGCTAAACGCGTTGGATCAGAAGACATCGAAGCTGTAACAAAATTAAAACCTGATTTAATCATCACGTATAACGCAAATCCTCAAATTAAAAAATTCGAAAAAATAGCACCTACAGTTCCATTTGATCATAGTAAACGTACATTTAAAGAAGTGCACGTTGAAATCGGGAAATTACTAGGTAAAGAAGATAAAGCAAAAGAACAAGTAAAAGAATTAGAAGACTTAATGTCTAAAGAAGGTAAAACAGTAAAAGAAGAAATCGGTAAAGATAGCACAGTTTCGATTATGGAAGTTGGTCCAAAAGAATTAACTTTAATAGGTAAAAACTTTGGCAGAGGTTCAGAAGTCATCTATCAAGGCTTTGGATTTAAACACCCAGCAGCCGCAGAAAAAGATATACCAAAAGAAGGCTGGTTAACAACTTCATTTGAAAACTTCAGCAAATATACAGGTGATTATTTACTCATACCAACTGAAGACGGTAAAAAACCAACCTCTTCATTAATCGACGGTAGCATTTGGAAAAACACAAAAGCAGTTAAAGAAGATCACGTTTATTATTATCCAAAAAATGAATTTATGTATTCAGACCCAATTTCAATAGAGAAACAAACTGAGTATTTAAAAAATATGCTAACAAAATAATAAATAGGAGGCTAGGACATTTAATGTGTCCTAGCCTCATTATTTTATATTTAATATGATATGTGTTGAATCGCACGATATCTTCTGAGTCTTCGTGCGTTTTGACCGAATTTTGCCTGAATCGCACGATATCTCTGAAGTCTTCGTGCGTTTTCGATTCAGAGCTTCACGCTCCTATACAACATTACCTATAATTATAATTCATCTATTTATTTTTTGCATTTTTAAACATTTATGCATACACTGTATAAAAAAGGAGTGGGATTTATCTTGGCCAAACAAACTGATTTACGTGTCATCAAAACTAAAAAAGCGCTCAATGACACATTACTCGAAATATTAACTATTAAAAATTTTTCTGATATCACTGTTAATGAAATATGCAATAAATCTCTCATTCATCGTACAACTTTTTATAAACATTTTATGGATAAAATTGATTTATTACAATATGCATTAAAAGAAAATACTAAGGAGTTCTTCATATTAGATATTTATGATCGACTTCACAAACCATTTCAATCTATGGAAAAATCTTTCGTAAATAAATTAAATGATGTATTTGAAAAACAAATGAATAATGATAAAGAATTTATGGATGAAATTATTAAGCATTTCATAGAAGTATTTAGTAAAGATTTCAAAAATAATATTGATAAAGTCGCAACCCCAACCCATATACCACAATCTCTACTTCCATATATTTATGGTTCAAATTTATCAGCCATCATACATTGGTCTGATTCATTACAAGGCGACTTAGACTACTCAAAGCTAGACGAAATATTTAATGAAATTAATATCATTAGTTTAAATGAAGGAAATTAAAAGGCCGAGACAATTAATTGTCTCAGCCTTTTATCATTATATTGGCAGTGGAATTCTATCCCACTGTTTTATTTTTGGACTAAATTATTTACATAATCTTTGAATTCTTCTTTGTTACCTTCTTCTATATCTATCATGGCAACTTTACCTTGAGGGAATTCAATAAATAATACGCCTTTGTCTTCTATTGTTACGGCTTTAATATCTTGATAACTAAATACTCTTTTATAAGGTTCGCCATTCATATCAACACTCATAATTACACGTTCGTTTGTTGTAATGTATGCACCTTTATACTGTGTTTGTTCTCCTACTTTATATATGATTGTACCTAATACGCTTGGTCCAACTTTTTCAGTAGGATATAATTCATTTTCATCAATTTCATTTAATTTCATGCTTGAAACCTCCATTCATTACTCTCTCTATTGTACGAAATAAATAGAGTATGAAACAAATATTATGATTGACGTTCTATCAATTATTTAAATTAATGTAACCTGCTCTAATTTTTTTGCCTTTTTCATCAAATGATTCTACATAACCATCTTCGCTCACATTATATGATCCTAATAATTCCCCTTCTTTACTCGTATATGAAAAACCAAATTTATCTCCTTGTTTCTCTGGTTCTTTCCAAACTGTTTCATCTGTATCGACTTTATCTATACCTTCAAATGCTTCTACAGCATCAAACACGTTATCTCTCGTTATGACAGTATTTTGATTTTCACTAGAATTTACAAATTCAAAGTCATCAGGATATTGCATAATATATTGAATGTTATCATTATCATCATTCCCGTTTGTATATACTGCAATTTGATATCCATTGTTCGGCGTATTATTATAAATAACAAATGAATGGCCTTGTCCCGTTCTTAAATCTTGAGCTGGCTCACCATGAAAGTCTATAAATTCTTTATAAGTTACATGGTCTGTTGGAACAACACTAAATTGTTCTACAGGTCTACCTTCATTCAAATAGTACATGACCATGAAACTTCCATATACATGCCCTTCTCTACCTAAGAAGTTACGCACATCTTCTTCCTGCCCAAACTTTGATTCTATATTCTCTTTATTCATCGTTTTCATCATACCTTTATACCCCGTTACATGATTTTCATTCATATAATGATCTGAAAAATCTTGTGACAAAATATCAATTTTCGGAGCTGATTCACTCTTATTACTGTTATTATTTTTTGATTGAGATGATTTATTATGATTATTTTTATTTGGTGGATCTCCTATAGTAATACTACATCCCGATAAAAGTAGTATCGTCGCAATGATGAATAAAAATTTATATTTCATTAATATAAATCCCTCCTAACTCAATTAAATAAATAATACTAAATTTATTAAAATTATTATTCCCTATTTCAAAGATAATATTC
>NZ_RXWZ01000135.1 GCF_003970575.1 Mammaliicoccus fleurettii | reverse complement strand
TCTCTTCTCATAAAAAGACCACCTACTTTCTTAATTTTAACAATACTTCTCTTTAAAGAAGTTGTCCAATTAAGTGTAGACGGTCCACTTTCAACTTGTGTGAATATAGGTGCCCTTGCTTACACTTCTCTCGACTTCTGTGAATATGGGTGCCCTTAGTTACACTTCTTTCAACTTGTGTGAATATAGGTGCCCTATATTTATTCCTTATAGATTATAAATCATTGTCATTAAAATATAAAAACCGCCTAATTCAAGAACTTAGTTCCCGAATTAGGCGGTTTACTTTGTAGCGCAATTTATCTAATAGCTTCTCTTACTATAAAATAAGATTTTCAAATTTATGGCTAATTTCTTCTACTTTATCTTTATTCCCTACTTCTCTAAAGTAAAGTATTGCTTTTTGATACATTTCTATTGCTTTCTTTCTATTTTTTAGTGAAACGTATATATCTGCAAACTGATTAAATCCTTCTCCCATAATTTCAAAGTCATATTTCATTACGTTAGCTTCTAAGTCTCTTAATAACATCATAGCTTCATGATCATTACCTTCTTTTATAAAATCACTAACGTTCTTAATTCCCTTTTTAATATACATCTTAAATAAACTCCTTTTATCCATATCTATATTAGCTATATCATTGTAATACCTAAGTTGGCTAAATACAAGTTAACTAAAATGTATTTAGTATTAAATCAATAATTATTTTATAACACTTTTGTTTTACAAATAGCAGTGTTAAGGACATTATTCCGAGTAATGTCCGTAAGGGGTCTTATCGTTAAGGAGCATAATCTAGAATTCTGCCAGTTGTCCCGAACCCAAGTCCCAACCATCCTCACTTCTCCACACGAAAAAGCTGAGACAATTGATTTGTCTCAGCTTTTCCTTTACTTAAAGTTCAATTGTATTTCTTTATTTGTTAATGGTGCGAATTGATTGTAAATTTCAAGTAGTTTTACTTTTTCGTTATTCCAATTATAAATTTCTTTAGCTTGTTTAGTATTCTCACTAAGTTTATTTCTAAGTGCCTCATCGCTCACTAATTTATTAACCGCTTCAGCTATTTCATTTGCATTATGAGGGTCGACTACTATACCTGTATTAGTTTCGTCTACTACTTTTTTGATTTCTGGAAAATCACAACTTATAACTGGTACATGTGCCATCATATACTCGAACAATTTGTTTGAACTTGCTGAGTAATGATTGAAACATATGTTTTGTAACACTTGAAATCCTAAGTAAGCTTCTCTAGTATAAGATGGTAATTCTTGAAAAGGCACTTTATCTAAAAAGTGTATTTTATGTGCTTTGGCAGAACTTTTACTCATATCTTTTAATTGTTGTGTTAATTTTCCTCCGCCAATAAATAATAAATGTCCTTCTTCAATTTCATCCATTGCTTTAATCAATAATTCTAGTCCTCTACCTTGTTGTAGTCCACCTTGATATAACAATATTTTTTCATCTTCATTTATACCTATTATTTGATGTAAGTTGATTTTATGTTTATCTTGTATATCATATTTTTCAGAGTAATTGTATAGCGTTTTTGGATAAAATCCATAAATTTTTTCGTTATACTTTGCTCTTGTATGGTTTTCTACAATCATTTGATCAACAAATTTTAGCATAAATGATTCAATTTTTTTAATTTTTTCTTTATTATAACCTGTTCTATCTGATTGAACTTCATGACTATCATAAATAAGTGGTCTTGGTTTTAATCTTAATTTCGAGCAAACGATTGCTTGAGGTAATGTATTTAAATCATTTGCATGATATATATCTGCATTCTGGAAATAACCTTTAACAATCATTCTCGTTATAATGGCACCGTTTATGAACCATTTTCTTAGTTTTTTAATTTTAATCATACCTGCAGCAATGACTAGTGACATTAAATAGGCAGCCATTATAGTAAAGCTAATGTAAAAAAGCGCTGGTATAATCGCAACTTGAACACCAGCAACTACTAGTAAAAATTTTTTTCCATAATCTTGATATGCTTGTAACATCCAAGGATAACGTTTTACTCTATGGACTCTAAATGAATTAGAAATTTCTTCATAGGCTGTGATGACAGGATTTTTAGGATCATTGATTGCAATTAAGTCTACTTCATAGCCTTGTTCTGCTAATGTTGTACATTCTCTATTTACTCTCGCATCATTTGTAAAATGATTCCAAACAAACATTGTGACTTTTTTCATTTTCTAACCTCATTCTTTATGATTTATAGTATACCTACTTGGAACAACAGTATATACAACCATGCTACACTCACTAGCCCAATCATTGCTAATATGCTTGTTGGTCTTTTTTCTTTATGAATTACAGATTCATCAACTTCTTTATCACGTTGTTGTTGAATTTTAATACGTTTATAATCTAACTGTTCTTCTTTAGTTTTCTTTTTTACTTTTTGAATGAGATGAACATATCTCGCAACTACATCATTAACTTCACCATACGCAACCATTTCTCCATAATGTATCCAGATTGCTTTCTTACACATTTTTTTAATTTGTCCTGCTGAGTGTGATACAAAAAATATTGTCTTACCCTGCTCTTGTAATTCATGCATTTTATCTATACATTTATTTGAAAAAGTTTCATCTCCTACAGATAACGCTTCATCAACAATTAATATATCTGGGTCTGTATGGATAGCTATAGCAAATCCTAATCTAGATTTCATACCGCTAGAATACGATTTTAAAGGTTGATATATAAATTCATCTAATTCACTAAATTGTACAATATCATCAAATTTTTCATTGATTTCTTTTTGTGTCATGCCATGCATCAAGCATTTATATTGAATATTTTCTGCACCAGTAAAATCTCGGTTCAAACCTGCACCAATAGCAATTAAGGAAGGTTTACCATTTGTATGTACTGTACCAGACGACGGTTCGACTACCCCACCTAAAATATTTGATAGAGTTGACTTTCCGGAACCATTCAATCCAATAATGCCTACAGATGTCCCCTCTTCAACTTCAAATGTTATATCGTGCAAAGCATAGTAAGGTTTTGATTTATAACTTAAGCCAAAAGTAAATAAAGATAATAATTTTTCTTTTCTATTTACATTCAAGTCATAAACCTTTGAGACATTTTCACATTTAATTTTATATGTTTTTGTCATCTTCATCACCTTTTCTTAAAAACGTAATTAGCTTTTCAATATTATCTTCCCAAATTAAATGTTCATCTCGGTATTTTTTTGCGTTGTTTTCTTTTATCAACAACTTATTTTTGTCATTTTTTAAAGATTCTATCTCATTAACTATTGTTTCATTTGAAGCTTGTTTCCGAGCAAATCCTAAATCATATTTTTGTATAATCGCTTCAGTAGGACCACTTATATTGGAAACGGGCGGAGTACCTACTCCAATTGAATCAACAATTTTACCTGGCATAACATTCATAAAAACATCTGACGATTCTAATATTGAAAGTGATACATGATGTTTAGAAATTTCTGATAGACAAGCTACACGATCAACTGGCTTTTTCACTTGGATATACGCACATTCTTTGACAGCTTTTCTAAATTTATCAGCTTGTACACCGTACACAATAGCAGTTACGTATATTTTTTTATTATTTAATGCTTTACATATTGAGATTAACTTATCGACATCTTGAGCATACCCTATATTTCCAGTATATATTACACTGAAATCTTGATACTTTTCTTCTGTTATTAGCTCACTCTTTGAAATTCCATTAGGTAAGTAAAAAATTGGTGTTTTATTTTCTAATTTATTTTGTATGTGTGCTCTAAATGCTTCATTGTTTATAACAATTTTATCTGTAGAATTGTACATCTTCTTCTCTAAATATTTTAAAAGTGGCATAAATAAACTGATGTTTATATGTTTTAAACCGTTTACACTATCTGGCCATAAATCTCTAATTTCTAAAACATATGTCGGTTTTTTTGCTTTTTTGAAAAAAAGCGTCGCCCAAGCAAGAAATATATTTGGACTAGAAACGTATATAATATCATAATCTTCTTTATGCATATTCAGAAATACTTTTAATCTAACGTACTGTTCTATATAGTATACTAACCTCATAATAAAATTACTATTTTGTTTATTACCATGCATTTTCATACGTATAATTTTACTTTTTTCTAATTTATTTAAAGATTGATCAGTAAAGTATGCATCATCATCAAATAAGCTTTGATTTGGATATGTTGGTTCAGTTGTTAACATAGTCGGATCTGCGCCTTTGACTTTAAATACTTTAAACATCATTTTCATTCTGTTTGCTGCAGATCCGAGTTCTGGGTAAAAGTTTTGGGAAATCATTAATAATTTCTTTGTCATATTATAAACACCCTATAAGTAGTCTAGTAACTTCCTTTTAAATCTTGAATGAATTAATGAACCAATTAACAATAATAATATTGTTATTAACCAAAAATATAAATGATCATGCCATTCTCCGTATACTGATACATTTCTATGAACAAATGCCGTTCTGTATACACCTACTAAGTAGGCAAATGGATTTAAGCTCGCTAATCTTTGTAGAATACCATGTGCCTCTTCCATCGCCCAAAATATTGGTGTCATAAAGAATAACATTCTAATGATATTTTGAAGTAAATTTTTAGTATCTCTAATGATAATTATTAAAGTACTCATAATTAGTGAAATACCAAAAATAATTGCATACGATGCTACTAAGAAATAAATAAACCAGAAATAGTGCCACCATGGTACATAACCATTAACAAGTGAAATTACAAATAATATTGATGATGTAATCATTAAATTAATCATATTGTTAGTTAATGCGATTGAAATAAATATTGATGAAGGGAATCTCATCTTTGATAATAGTCCTACATTACCTTGTATTGAAGTTGCACCAGTATTGATACCTTGTGATATAAATAACCATGGAAAGAGACCTGAAATTAAATGTACTAAAAATGGTACACCAACTACTTGTGCATTAGCATCTCCTCTTAAACCTAAACCAAATACGAGATAATAAACTGCTACTTGTAGTATTGGCTGTAATATATTCCAAAACACACCAAGATAGTGATTGGCGTATTGACTTTTCATATTATAAATTGCAAGTTTTAAAATTTTAGGTAAATTATTAAGTTGTTCTTTAAAGATTTCAGTAACTATCTTCATATTATAACGACCTACTTGATTTTTTATTTTTCAATAAGTTCAAATTCTGAAGCATTTATCCACGATGACTTTTCAAAATTTTTACTTGCATATACTGAAATTATTTTTGACTCATGAGGATTAAAATTCAAATCATATCCATTTATACTTAAATCGACTAAATCGATTTGATGATCCTCAATATCAAAGTATATTATCTCTCTGCCATTAGTGTTGTTATAAAATGTTTTTATTTCAATTTTTTGAACGTTATTAGTTTTGTTAGTTAAAGTAATTATCTTTTTATTTACATTGCTAAACTTATTTGAAAGTGCTCTAAACCGTGTGCTATTTAAATTATTACGTTGATAAAAATCATCTGTTTCAATTATGATGTTTTCTAAGTTACTATTGCGTTCATTTATTTGCTGTTCTAATTGATCCACTTTATTTTCTAAAGTTTGGCTATTGTTTACTTGAAAATAATTTAAAATTGGCCAATTATTTTTTACAATCAATTGATGAAGCTTGTTTTCTTTTTTATCTGAATCATTTATTTTAAGTAATTCAAATAGTATATGCCTTGTATTAATTAAACTAAAGACATCTAAAAAGTCATCACTTTCTTGAATAATACAACTATGCCATCCGTTCATTCTAGATTCATAGTATAAAATTTCATATGGATGATAACCCATTTCTATCGTCTTATTCAATTCATTTCTTTCAATAAAATTAGATAAATATTCTATTTGATGCTCATCATCAAACGGAAAGTCTTTAGCCCATTTTTTAATAGCATTCGTATAAGGAATAAAAGAATCTTTTGTTTGAATACTTTTTGGGACAATATCTTTTGCTAATTCAAAAATTGTCGATTTTAAATGTAATGCATTTTGAAAATCATAATTTTCGTTATAATAATTGATTAAATTAATGCTATGACTTGTTTCATATTGTTCATATTTAACTTTCATTTCAGGCTTTATAGACGAATTATCCATATTAAATAATTTATAGTTTAAATTAAGATTATAAGCAATTTTACGTGCGATTGATTCATCTAATTTATATATCTTCGAAACTTGTTTGTTTTCCAATTCATCTATGTTTCTCGTATAAGTGAAGAATTTAACACTATCCACAAAATCTTTTATATATGATAATGATACTTTTGAATCATGTCCTGCTGTAATAGAGCATAAT
>NZ_RXWZ01000134.1 GCF_003970575.1 Mammaliicoccus fleurettii | reverse complement strand
AAAAACCAAGCATATATATTTTGTTAATACCCTAGAAAAACCAATGGTTGATTACATCTAAAGATATTACACAAAATTATGGACTTGACTATTAAATCGGAAGTTAAGCGAAGAGTTCGGCTAAGTTGTAGATTAAGTCAGGAGTTAATCGAAGAGATCGACTAAGTTGTAGATTAAGTCAGTAGTTAATCGAAGAGATCGATCAAGTTGTAGATTAAGTCGGAAGTTAATCTAAGAGATTGACCAAGTTGTAGATTAAGTCGAAAGTTAATCGAAGACATCCTCAAAATCAACACCGCACAATGAAAGGCTGAGACAATTAATTTGTCTCAGCCTCTTCCAACGATTATTCATCTATGCTTTTATAATTTATACTTTTTTCTTAACCATACTAGCAATATCAGTCCTATCAACATTCCGCAAATACTCGTTTTGAAAAATGGTGTTTCATATGTTATTTTTACTTTTTTATCATTTTTATCGACTTTGATGTTAGACATTAAATAGTTCACTTTATTTATTTTAACTAGTTTTCCATCAATTGATGCTTTTAATCCTTTATTATAAATAATTGGCATAACGAGATTTCCTGAAGGATTTTTGTTTAAATCTATTTCATAATGTGTGTGTTTGTTATGAAATTTAATATTTTGAGATTGAGCATCTTTAGTAGCATTTTTTAATGTTGAATAATCTTCACCTTGTATGTTTTTTAAATTGAAATGATATGTTCCTTTTTTAAATTTTATATGAACGGTATTTGTTGATTTTATATTTGCTGTTGTAGTGTGATGTGGTCTAATATAACGAGAGTTTAATCTATATCTAAATATTTTATTTTCATTAGTTGAAATATAATAGTTCATATCTCTAGGTTTTATTATTTTAGCGTCCATCATTAAATATAATGTTTTATATTTTTCAGCAGTATTTTTTGGTAAATCAATCGTTAAGCCACCACCATTTTTATTTACAGTTAAACGTTTACCATTATAACTTGCGTTATTGTATGAAATGTTTGCTGATTTAAGTAAGTCATTAGGTGGTTTAATTTGTTTGTTTGATTTTTTATCATTTGTAATTATGCCGTTTAACATGGCATGTTCTTTTTCTAAAGGACTGTCTAAATGTGTGTCATTATAAATGTTATTAACAACTCTTGCGCTAGGCAATTTTTCTGTATTTTCATATATGTGGAAATACTCATCTTGGTCTTTAAAGGAGTCAATTCTTTTTGAAAGTGCTGGATAATGTAAATCATCTTTTGCTTTAATAGTATAATCAACATTAAATAAACTGTTTAAGTTAGTTCTTTCAGAAAAGCTAGCGTAATAACTATTACTATTTCTTGGCATACTGACTAATAAATCTTTTTCATAAAATTTAAGTATTTCTGCGTCGTAAATGCTACTATAAAGTTTAGTCCCATTAAAATTATAATACATTGCTGAATTGATAGAAAGTGGTCTTAACATATCAATACGTCTTAAATCATCAATTTGATTTTCTTTTAGTTTTTGAATTTTTGAGGATGTTTGTTGTGAATATATATTTGATTTACTGACAGTTTTAATATTTGGTGTATACTTTTTAATAACTTTATCTTGGTAGTTTTGTATAAGCGTAAATTGGTATGCAATAAGTACACAGCAAATAGCTATATTCAAATATTTAAACGGATGTTTTATTTTAAATAATAATAGAACGAGCATTATTGGTATGAAAATGAGCCAACTATAAAAAGATTGTTGCCAAAATGCTGAAATAGTAATGAATAAAATAGGTGGTACAGATGCTAAAAGAAATTGTTTTACTGTGATCATTTGGATATGTTGAACAAGCATTGCAGTAAGGCCAGCTGTAGATAGAGCTAATGCATAAACCCATCTTCTTTCAGGCATTGAAAAGCCGTTGAAAAACGAATCAAAATAAGGTGAAAATGATCCAATTAAAGATAAAATGGTGAATGTCGCTAATAATATAAAATAATATTTCTTATATAATGGTTTTAAAAATAAAGCTGTAATAGATAGGAATGAAATCGTAATATAAAATCCACCATATAGCATATTATATTGCTTTTTAAATGGAATAATTGCATCAACATGATTGTTAATCAAGCTTCTATCGTTATTGATATAAGATAAAACACCTTGTACAAAACCAAAATTGCCAATTAAAAAACCAATCGTAATACATAAAATGAGATACAATAATTTTTGTTTAACTGTCAAAATGTCTTCTTTATATTTAAAAATAATTCTATATATTGCATAACAAGCTAAAATAATAAATTCATAATATGTAAAGTAAAAATTAGACGTAATCGTTACCGCTACTGCAAGTGTAAGTATCGTAATTTTCTTTTGTCTAAAGAGTAGTTCAATACCTAATAAAGCGAGTGGTAGGTAGAACATAACATCGCTAAAGAACGACCAAGTGAATGTAAAATAATAATAAACTGTTGAGCAAGCGTAAAGTATGCTACCTATAAAGGCATAAATTTTACGTATGTTGTACTTTAAAAATAAGAAATAAGTTACAACTATGATACACGCACATTTAAAGATTGCTATGGCTATTTGATTTGCAATAACAATATAGACTAAGTGTTCGTAGTTTGCAAAAAATTGATATATTAATACAAAACAAATACTGATCCAAGCAAAAGGAGAAGTTGAATAATAATAACTTAAATTAGAAAAATAATCTCCACCAAGACCAAATCCAATGTCATAAAACATTGTAAATTGTTTAGCATGCTCTATTAGAAACATTTGAAAAGGTATCATTTGTTTTAAACCGTCGCCAACACTTGTATATAAATCACCAAAGTGTATAAATCTATAAATGGTTGGTATGTAATATAGGATTGAAATAATAACTGATAGAAGTAATATGTATAGGATGTGTTTAAATTTCTTTAACATAATTGGTACCTTTTATCCTTTTAATATGTTGTTGTATAATTAGTTAATTATTCCCAATTATATGGATTGTTAAACTTTAACAGTAATAAATTATTAATAAAGAAAAGAGGATGAGACTTTTAAATTGTCTCAACCTCTAAAATAATAAGTTGAATTATGGCTTTCGATTAACTTTTCTTGTGAATATTATGCTCAGTCCTATGAATAGGATTGAAATGATGATCATTGTTTTAAAATAGGGTGGCGTATATGACAATTCTATATGTTTATCTTGTTTATCGACATCAACAGCAGTCATAATATGGTTTACCTTTTGAACAGGTGTTTTCTCTCCATCAACTTTAGCTCTCATACCATTTCTATAAGGGATATTGATAACCGCCGTTCCTTTATGGTGTGCTTTTAAATGTATATCTATTTTGCCATTTTCTTCTAGATAAGTGTATTGTTTGCGCTTATCAGCTTGTTTCAATGCATTGTAATTCTCGCCATACAACCCTTGTAATTTTAAGTTATATTTGCCATTTGTTAATCCTATAAAAATTTTACCGTCTTTCGGTACTGGAATACGGTACAACAAATCATCTTGATTCATTCTATATTTAGAGTCTTCAAACAGACGATTATTTTCATAATCATTAATTTGAATTGTAAAATTGGATTGAGGTAATTTCCGTTCTAAATGCATCATTAAATACATGTCTTCGTACTTACTTGCTACTTTTTTAGGTATATTTATTGTTATACCATCACCGTTATTTGGAACTGTTAAAGTATTATTATTATAGTTAGCATCTCGTTCTGTAATTTTTGTTTGATTTAATAAATTTTGTGTCTTGTTTAATTGTGCATACTCTTTTGAAGAGTCAGAAGTAGCAACACCTTTAATCATGGCATGTTCTAAATCTAATGGATTACTTATCTGTTTCTTATCAAAATATTGATTTGTAACTTTAACAGCAGGTAACATTTCCTCATTTTCTAATATTTGATATTTGCCATCATCGCTTTTGATTTTAAAGTTTGCAGGTGTTTCTTTTTGATAACTCTTTTTCATAATGTATTTAGTAGACCATAAACTATATAGATTCGATCTGCCTTGCATATTGCTATAGCGACTTAAAGATTCGTCTTGTAAATTTACTTTTACATCGCTAAATAAATATTGATTTAATTGACCATCAAAAATACTTGAATATAAACTCATACCTTTAAAATGTTGGTACATCGGCGTATTATCTTGTGTTAATACTCTCCATCCAATTCTTTCATCATCATCAGTTTGATTTTTTAATTTCGATATATGCTTACGTTGAAGGCCACTATCAAATGTGCTTGCTTGTATATAAAAATCATTTGCTCTTCTTTCGTGGTCATCATGATAGATTTGATTTTTACTATGCTCTTTTGATACAAGAAAAGATAATAACAAAATCAACAATGCATAAATTATAATTGGTAGCTTACGTGTTACATTTAAAGTTAAAACAAGCAAACCACTAATGAATAAAATCGGAACCATCCATATCCATATGACATAATCTTTAGTTATGAAATAACTTGCAAATATAACAACAAAAGTTGGTAAAGTAGTTAAAATATAATGTTTAAGTGGAATTGTTTTAAAATAATAAACATAAAAACCAATTAAACCACTAGAGAAAAATGTTAATAAGTAATGCCATCTTTTTTGTGGAGCAGAAAAACCATTAAATACACTATCGACGTATGGTATAAAGCTAAAGACGATTAACATTATCGTAAATATACTGAATAGACGATAATAATAATGTTTATATAATTTAAATGTAAGTAATGCTTGTATCGTAATAAATAGTACAACGAATAAATAGTTGTCATAAAAAATATTGTCGTGCTTCGTAAAATCTGAAAGTAATGGTATTCTACCTTGATATACTTCTCTATTATTACCTATAAAACTATGAGCAGAATGGAAAAATACAAACAAACTACTACCTAAACCAAGAACACTGGCAATAATTAATAACGTTAATTGCTGGATTCTAGGAACAATATCATCTTTATGAGTGAATATAAATCGATATAAAAAGTAAATTAGTCCTGTTAATAACTGGTAGTATGCAAAGTAGAAATTATTAATAAAAGTAATTGCAACAACAATAATGACCAAACCTATTTTTTTATCTTTTAAAAATCTTTCAATACTTAGAATTAAAAGAGGTAAAAGCATAAATACATCGCTAAAAAATGGCCAGTAAACTGTAAATCTAAAATAAATAGGAGATACAGCAAATAAAAATGACACAACAATAGAGGATATGTGATTTAATCCAAGTTTTTTAAATAGTAGAAATGTAAAAGTCATGATTAAAAATGATTTTACGATAGATATAAATATTGCGTTTTGTGCCCAAAAAATCATTTGTTCAGTATTAA
This sequence comes from Mammaliicoccus fleurettii, assembly GCF_003970575.1. GTDB lineage: Bacteria > Bacillota > Bacilli > Staphylococcales > Staphylococcaceae > Mammaliicoccus > Mammaliicoccus fleurettii. The sequence goes on along the minus strand of NZ_RXWZ01000134.1, from coordinate 41,704 downwards.
AATTAAAAATGAATGAGCCTAACCAAATCAAAATTACGTTTATTATAAATAAAATATTTGTAGAAAAATAATATGCAAAATCCATAAACATATCTCCACCGAGTCCTAAATCAGTTGAATAGAAGAATGAACCACTCGTCCAATGTTCATATAAATACATTTGAATAGGGAGCATTTGTTCAATGCCATCATTAGGACCTGTGAAGATAACACCATCTTTAAAATATCTGAAAAGCACATAACTATGACCTAATATTGCTAAAATAATGAATAGGAAAATATATTTAATTTTAACCTTGTTATTTATGTAATTTTTGAATTTGTTTACCATCTCATTCACCTATATCATTATTTAATTATTCATGTTTTTTTAAATTTGATTGTTCTATTATATATTTCGGTCTATCTTTTGTTTCGTAATATATACGACCAATATATTCTCCGATTACACCTAAACTAAATAATTGAAGTCCTCCTAAGAATAAAATAGCTGAAATTATTGTAAAATAACCAGGTTCTTCAATACCATGTAAGAGGATATTAATAAATGTTATAAAAATATATAACAGGCATATAAACATCGTAAAGCCACCGAAATAAAAGCATAATCGAAGCGGTTTGTTATTAAAACTAATTATGCCATCTATTGCATAATCTATTAATTTAAATATGGAAAATTTTGAATAACCATCATTTCTTTCTTGATGGTCAAAAGTTATTGTTGTCTTACTAAAACCAACCCACTCAAATATTCCTTTTGAAAACCTATTATATTCAGTCATTTTTAAAATTGAATTTGCAACTTCTTTCGATATTAAACGAAAGTCGCCTTCACCACTTTTTAATTTAACATCAATCATATATTGAGATAGTTTATAAAATACTTTAGCAGGAATTTTTTTAATAAATGATTCATTTTTACGATTTCTTAAAGCGACGACTTGGCTAAAGCCTTCTTCGTGTAATTGAATCAATTTTGGAATTATTTCAGGAGGATGCTGCAAATCAGAATCCATAATAATAATGGCATCTCCAATAGAATGCTCCATTCCACAATACATAGCTGACTCTTTTCCAAAGTTATTAGAGAAAGAAACATATTTAACTCGCGCATCTTTTTCGGATAAAGATTTCAAGACTTGAAGAGAGTGATCAGTAGATCCATCATTAATAAATATTAATTCAAATTGATGTGACAAATTTAAAAAGACGTTCGAGACTTTTTCATGTAAAATAGAGATGTTAGTTTCCTCATTATAAAGAGGAACTATAATTGATAAGAACATAACAAACCTCCTATATAGATATGGTAAATATATCATATTTCATAAGTTTAAGATAAGAAAGGATAAATATAAATGACAATTCAATGGTTCCCTGGCCATATGGCTAAAGCACGTAGAGAAGTAACTGAACAATTAAAGATGGTAGATGTAGTTTTTGAGCTTGTAGATGCTCGAATACCGTTATCTTCTAGAAATCCAATGATTGATGATATCGTTAAGCAAAAACCGAGAGTTGTAATACTCAATAAAAAAGATATGTCTAAACAAAGTGAAACAGATAAATGGATGCAATATTTCAAGAATCAAGGATTTTATCCAGTACAAATTGATTCTAAACATGGTAAACATTTAGGTGAGCTTATGAAGGCTGCACAAGCTGCAACTAAAGAGAAATTTGATAGAGAAAAGAGTAAAGGACTTCGCCCAAGAGCGATTAGAGCCATGATTGTAGGGATTCCTAATGTTGGAAAATCAACCCTTATTAATAAATTAGCCAAAAAATCTATTGCTAAAACTGGAAATACGCCAGGTGTAACAAAAAAACAACAATGGATTAAAGTTGGAAAAGAATTAGAACTATTAGATACACCAGGTATTTTATGGCCGAAGTTTGAAGACCAAACGATAGGAAAAAAACTTAGTTTAACTGGTGCTATAAAAGATAGCATCGTTCATTTAGACGAAGTTGCGATATATGGATTGAACTTCTTAATTGATAATGATCCTGAAAAGCTAAAACAATTTTATCAAATAGAATTAAATGAAGAAGATGAAGTTGTAGATTTATTCGATCAAATTGGTAGAAGAAGAGGTATGTTGAAACGAGGAAATGAAATAGATTATGAATCAGTAACAGAATTGATTATTAGAGACTTAAGAAATGCTAAAATAGGCAACTATTGCTTCGATATTTATGAAGAAATGAAGGATGGACTTTATGAAACAAAAGAGCATTAAAGATATTACATCTGAGATTAATCTTTATGAATCAATTGATGAAATAAAAGGATCGATTTATTACGAAGATGAAAGAAAAGGGGTTCAAACCGCTTTTAAAAAAAGATTAAAACAATTAGAAAAAATAGAAGATCTTAATCTGAAATATATTAAAATGAATCAATATGAGAATCAAATATTAGCTGATAAAGAAGAAGCACTGATATGTGGAATAGACGAAGTAGGTCGAGGTCCATTAGCTGGTCCTGTTGTAGCAAGTGCAGTCATTTTAGAACGAGGCCATCATTATTTAGGTATTACAGATTCTAAAGCATTATCACAAAGTAAAAGAGTGTTTTTTGAACAAGAAATTTATAATAAAGCATTATCAGTAGGTATTGGAATAGCTACAGTTGAAGAAATCGATCAATTAAACATATATGAAGCTACTAAAGTTGCTATGCAAAGAGCGATTGACCAATTGGATTACAAGCCAGACCATTTATTGATAGATGCTATGAAGCTAGATAATGGTATTCCCCAAACATCAATTATTAAAGGTGATTTGAATAGTGTTTCTATCTCTGCAGCAAGTGTAATTGCAAAAGAGTACCGAGATAGATTGATGGTAAAGTTGAATTCAGAATATCCAGGATATGATTTTGATAAAAATAAAGGTTATGGTACTAAAGCTCATTTAGAAGGTATTGAAAATTACGGAATAACGCCTATTCATAGGAAATCTTTTGAGCCAATCAAATCAAAAGTGAAATATTATTCTAACAATTCTTAAAAATAGACTCTCCTTGTTTACAATAACGCTTACATTTTCTATAATTGAGAAGTAAGCAAACATATTGTATGTAATAGGAGGATGGAGAATGAATATCCATGAGTATCAAGGTAAAGAGATTTTTCGCTCTATGGGCGTAGCTGTACCTAATGGTTCAGTGGCTTTTTCACCTGCTGAAGCAGTAGAAAAAGCAAAAGAATTAGATTCAAATGTTTATGTAGTTAAAGCACAAATCCATGCTGGTGGCCGTGGTAAAGCTGGCGGAGTTAAAATTGCTAAATCAATTGATGAAGTTCGTGAGTACGCTAAAGAATTATTAGGTAAAGTACTTGTTACACACCAAACAGGTCCAGAAGGCAAAGAAGTTAAACGTCTTTTAGTTGAAGAAGGATGCGATATTCAAAAAGAATATTACATTGGTTTTGTTATTGATAGAGCAACAGATAGAATTACTTTAATGGCTTCAGAAGAAGGCGGAACTGAAATTGAAGAAGTTGCAGCAGCAACTCCTGAAAAAATCTTCAAAGAAGTAATTGATCCTGTAACTGGATTAATGCCTTATCAAGCTAGAAGAATTGCATTTAATATTAACATCCCTAAAGAATCAGTGAATAAAGCTGTTAAATTAATGATGTCTTTATATAATGTGTTTGTAGAAAAAGACTGTTCAATTGTTGAAATTAACCCATTAGTTACAACTGGTGAAGGTGAAGTTTTAGCACTTGATGCAAAAGTAAACTTCGATGATAATGCTTTATTCAGACATAAAGATATCGTTGAAATGCGTGACTTAGAAGAAGAAGACGAGAAAGAAATCGAAGCTTCTAAATATGATTTATCATATATTGCTTTAGATGGAAATATTGGTTGTATGGTAAACGGAGCTGGTTTAGCTATGGCTACGATGGATACAATTAATCACTTCGGCGGTAATCCGGCTAACTTCCTTGACGTGGGGGGCGGCGCTACTAAAGAAAAAGTTACTGAAGCATTCAAAATCATTTTAGGTGATTCACAAGTAGAAGGTATATTTGTAAATATCTTCGGTGGAATTATGAAATGTGATGTTATTGCAGAAGGTATTGTAGCAGCTGTCAAAGAAGTTTCATTAGATATGCCTTTAGTTGTTAGACTAGAAGGTACTAATGTAGAACAAGGCAAACAAATCTTAAAAGAATCTGGTTTAGCAATCGAACCTGCATCAATCATGGCTGATGGTGCTCAAAAAATTGTTAAATTAGTTCAAGAACGATAAGAAAGGCGGAGAGTTACGTGAGTGTATACATCGATAAAAATACAAAAGTATTAGTTCAAGGTATTACTGGTGCAACAGCACTTTTCCATACGAAACAAATGCTAGATTATGGTACTCAAATCGTTGCTGGGGTAACACCTGGTAAAGGTGGCCAAGTAGTTGAAGGCGTACCAGTATTCAATACAATAGAAGAAGCAGTTGCAGAAACTGGCGCTACTGTATCAGTAATATATGTTCCAGCTCCATTTGCAGCAGATGCAATTGTTGAATGTGCAGACGCTGAATTAGATTTAGCGATTTGTATAACTGAACATATTCCAGTTATTGATATGATAAAAGTTAAGAGATATTTAGAAGGCAAAAAAACGCGTTTAGTAGGACCAAACTGTCCAGGTGTTATTACAGCTGACGAATGTAAAATTGGTATTATGCCAGGCTACATTCACAAAAAAGGTCATGTAGGTGTAGTATCACGTTCTGGTACTTTAACTTATGAAGCAGTACATCAATTAACTCAAGCTGGTATCGGTCAAACGACAGCAGTAGGTATTGGTGGCGACCCTGTAAACGGTACAGACTTTATTGATGTATTAAAAGCATTCAATGAAGATGACGACACATATGCTGTTGTTATGATTGGTGAAATTGGCGGTACAGCAGAAGAAGAAGCTGCTGAATGGATCAAAGCTAATATGACTAAACCTGTTGTTGGTTTCATCGGTGGTCAAACAGCACCTCCAGGAAAACGTATGGGTCATGCTGGTGCGATTATTTCAGGCGGTAAAGGTACTGCATCTGAAAAAATCAAAACACTTAATGACTGTGGCGTAGATACTGCAGATACACCATCTGTTATTGCTGAAACATTAATCAACCGTATTAAAAAAGAAGACGGTTTATATGAAAAATGTTTAACAATCAAATAATTTAGTTTATAAGAATAAGTGCAGTGTTTTTACGAGTAGTAAACACTGTGCTTATTTGGTGTTTTAATTTTGAGAGGAAAGGGACAATTAATTTGTCTCTCACCTCTTATTTTTTATGGACTAAATTAAATTCATATAATATAATATATGTAAAATATTTACAAAATAGGAGTGAAAGATGAATTTTAACTCAGATTTTTTATATTACAATGCTTTACAATCAAGATTTGAAGCTAATAATAGCAACTATGAAATAATAAATAAGATACATGGTTATGAAGGTGAACGTATTGTTGATAACCATTTAAAACTTCATGGAGATATCGTTTATAAGCATAATCTTGAATTTATAGCTACGAATCCATTCCAAATTGACTTTTTAATAGTACATAATAATCAAATTAGTATTTTAGAAGTAAAACATTATTACGGGGACTTTGAATTTTTTGATCAATATATACAAAGTGCTCATCATAATCGTTATCCCTCACCGTTTATACAACTAAAAAAAGGAAAAATAAATCTCCAACAAATTCTTCTCGAATTAGATATTAATCTTCCAATAAATGAATATTTAATATTCTCAAATTCAACATTTACAGCAAAATCTTCAATTCCAAAACGCTCACAAGTACTTTTGAAATCAGAATTTCATAAATTCCCAAAATTATTTCAATCAAAACAGATTACTAGGGACAAGTTGATTCTTAAGCAAATCATGCAAAAACAACAATTTTTTTCACATAAATTTAAACAGAGAATTAAACTTGATTTTTCACTTATAAAGAAAGGTATTAAATGTCCAAATTGCAAAAAGCTTTATACTATTTCAATTGAAAAAAATAAGAAGTATACGATATGCATACAATGCAAGAATACTTTCAAACGAAGGACGGTTTATTATTTCAACATAATGGAATTAGCAGTTATAAAAGGGGAAGAAGGGTTTACCTTACAAGAGGCAATTCAATGGTGTGAAGCAGAAAATGTATATTCAGTAAGGAGGATATGTAATGAGTATTTAGAATGTGAAGGACAAAGATATAAGAGATATTATTTAAAAAACATAGAAAGAAGTTAGAGGGAGAGTTGATAACGAGGAAGAAATAGTAAACAAGTACGTTAGAAATTCTAACGAGCAAGACTCACAAAATAAGCACGTTAGGGCACAAATTAAGGTTTTAAAAGTGAAGGATCACACAAAAAAGCTATAAAAATCAGCTCTAACGAGCAAGAAATAGTAAACAAGCACGTTAGAAATTCTAACGTGCAAGACTCATAAAACAAGCTCGTTAACACTTTCTTCTTCTAACAATTATTAAATTAACATTGTAAGGAGCATAACTATTATGAATAATTATCAACAAACGATTTTGAAACTAATTTATGCAGGTTACACGACAAATCATATTCATAAAATGCTTCGATATGATTCAACCTTAAGTTTTGTAGCTTATCGAAGAGAGTTTTCAAATTTTATTTATAAAAGTGGATTAAATTATAACAATATGTTAGAAATGTATACTAAATATGTGAGTAGCGATATTGATAAAATTCTCAAAGCAATGCATATAAGAAACATTAAATTATTATTTAGTGATGATGAAAATTATCCAAGGCTATTGAAAGAAATTTATGATTATCCTTTAGTTTTATTTGGCATCGGTGATATGTCAATATTGAATAATGAGAAGAAATTAGCTATAGTCGGTTCAAGGAAGGCTACAACTTATTCTGAACAAATATGTAATGCTATTATTCCAAAGCTAATAAATACAAAAATAGCAATTGTCTCTGGTATGGCTATGGGTGCAGATTATTTTGCGCACTTAAAAACAATTGAATATGGTGGTCAAACAATAGGTGTTGCTGCTTTTGGTTTAGATTATCATTATCCAAACGCTACAAAATATATAAATGAATTAATGAGAAAATATCATCTTGTTATATCTGAGTATTACCCGACTACAAAAGTTCAAAAGTGGCGTTTTCCAGAAAGGAATCGTCTTATAAGTGGATTGTCTCAAGGTGTACTTGTTACAGAAGCTGATGAACGTAGTGGATCTTTAATAACAATCGATTTAGCTTTGGAACAAAATCGAAATGTTTATTGTTGCCCGGGGACGATTTTTCAGACGTTAAGTAAGGGTGGTAATAACAGAATTAAAGAAGGTGCAAAGCTTGTACAAAATGCTCAAGATATTATAGAAGATTATTGTACATTTAGTGAACAAAAACTAATTTTATAAAATGTTTTAATTGACAAAGCTGAATTTATCAGTTTATCATTTACACTTGTAATCAATAGAAAAGCAAGGGGGACTTACTTTGGCAGAAAATCTTGTCATTGTTGAATCGCCTGCAAAAGCAAAAACCATTGAAAAATATTTAGGAAAAAAATATAAAGTCGTTGCATCTATGGGGCATGTAAGAGATTTACCTCGTAGTCAAATGGGCGTTGATGTTGAAAATAATTATGAACCTAGATATATAACTATTCGCGGTAAAGGACCAGTCGTCAAAGATTTAAAACGTTATGCTAAAAAAGCAAAGAACGTTTATCTTGCAAGTGACCCGGACCGTGAAGGCGAAGCGATTGCGTGGCATTTAGCACATATATTAGATATAGATAAAAATGAAAAATCAAGAGTAGTATTTAATGAAATTACAAAAGATGCAGTAAAAGATAGTTTTAAGCATCCTAGAGAAATCGAGCATGAATTAGTAGATGCTCAACAAGCACGTCGAATTTTAGATAGATTAGTTGGTTATAATATTTCTCCTGTTTTATGGAAAAAAGTTAAAAAAGGTTTATCAGCTGGTCGTGTACAATCTGTAGCATTAAGACTAGTTATAGATCGTGAAAATGAAATTAATAATTTCAAGCCTGAAGAGTATTGGACAATTGAAGGTTTATTTAAACATAAAACAAAATCATTTAGTGCGAAGTTTTTACATGAAAAAAGTAAACCAGTTAAATTAAAAACTGAAAATGATGTTAAAAAAATAACAACTCAATTAGATGGAGATAAATTCGAAGTCACTCAAGTAACTAAAAAAGAAAAACTGAGATATCCAGCTAAATCATTTACCACTTCTTCTTTACAACAAGAAGCTTCTCGTAAATTGAATTTTAAAGCGAGAAAAACAATGATGCTTGCACAACAATTATACGAAGGTATCGATTTGAAACGCCAAGGTACAGTTGGTTTAATTACTTATATGAGAACAGACTCTACACGTATTGCTGACAGTGCAAAAGCAGAAGCTGCGACATTTATTGAGAATCAATATGGTAAAGAATATTTATCAAAATCAAAAGAAACAAAAGGTAAACAAGGCGCACAAGATGCCCACGAAGCTGTGAGACCAACAGGCGTTGAACGTACTCCTGATCAAATGAAAGCATTCTTATCTAGAGATCAATATCGTTTGTATAAATTGATTTGGGAACGTTTCATGGCTAGTCAAATGGCTCCAGCAATCGCAGATACTGTTGCAGCTGATATTACGCAAGGTGATTTGAAATTCAGAGCAAATGGTCAAACTATCAAATTTAAAGGTTTCATGAAAGTTTATGTTGAAACTAAAGATGATACGGATGAAGAAAAAGAAGGCAAGTTACCACCGTTAGAAAAAGGTGACCTTGTAACTGCTGAGAAAATTGATCCAAAACAGCACTTTACTCAACCACCACCTCGATACACTGAGGCACGTTTAGTTAAGACTTTAGAAGAACTTAAAATTGGTAGACCGTCGACTTATGCACCAACAATCGACACAATACAAAAGAGAAATTATGTAAAAGTCGATCAAAAAAGATTTGTTCCAACTGAACTAGGAGAAATCGTTCATGAATCTGTTAAAGAGTACTTCCCTGAAATCATAGATGTAGACTTTACTGTTAATATGGAAACACTTCTAGATAAAGTAGCTGATGGTGAAATTGAGTGGAAGAAAGTAATAGATATGTTTTATGAGAATTTCAAAATAGATGTAGCTAGAGCAGAAGAAGAAATGGAAAAAATCGAAATTAAAGATGAACCAGCTGGTGAAGATTGTGAATTATGTGGTTCTCCAATGGTTTATAAAATGGGCCGATATGGTAAGTTTATGGCATGTTCCAACTTCCCAGATTGTAGAAATACAAAAGCAATCATTAAAACAATCGGCGTGAAGTGCCCTAAATGTAAAGAGGGCGAAGTTGTAGAACGTAAATCTAAAAAAAATAGAATATTCTTCGGTTGTTCTAGATATCCTGAATGTGATTACACATCATGGGATAAACCGTTAGATCGTTCATGTCCTAAATGTGAAACTGTATTAGTTGAGCGTAAAAAAGGAAAGTCAGCTCAAGTAGTGTGTCCAAATTGTGATTATAAAGAACAAGAACAAAAATAGAAATATAAAGTGCAAAAAGTTATTTTTAAGGATAACTTTTTGCACTTGTTTTTTGTTTTAATGATTTAAAGGTAAAACGTCACTAAATTTTAAAAATTATTATTACTTTATCATTTGATTAAATTCAGATTTGTTATACAATTCAATGTGGAGCAAAAATTGGAAAATCAAGGAGGCATATAAAATGACTTCAATTAACGTTATAGGAGCTGGGTTGGCTGGTTCCGAAGCGGCTCATCAAATAGCCAAGAGGGGAATACATGTTAATTTATATGAGATGAGACCGGTTAAGCAAACACCTGCACATCATACAGATCAATTCGCTGAACTAGTATGTTCGAATTCTCTACGTGGTAATCAGTTAACAAATGCAGTAGGTGTTTTAAAAGAAGAAATGAGACAACTTGATTCACTTATTATCAAAGCTGCAGATAATGCTCGTGTTCCTGCGGGAGGGGCACTTGCAGTAGATAGACATGATTTTGCAGGATACATTACAGATACATTAAAAAATCATTCTAATATAACTGTGAAAAACGAAGAAATTACTGAGATACCAGAAGGTCCAACAATAATTGCAACTGGTCCTTTAACAACAGAAAGTTTAACGAAGCAAATTATGGATATAACTGGTGAGGAGCAATTGTATTTTTATGATGCAGCTGCACCAATTATTGATAAAGAATCAATCAATATGGATAAAGTGTATTTGAAATCACGTTATGATAAAGGTGATGCAGCTTACTTAAATTGTCCTATGACAGAAGAAGAATTTGATACATTTTATAATGCTTTAATTAAAGCAGATGTTGTTCCTTTAAAAGAATTTGAAAAAGAAATTTATTTTGAAGGATGTATGCCTTTTGAAGTGATGGCTGAAAGAGGGAAGAAAACTTTATTATTTGGTCCAATGAAGCCTGTAGGTTTAGAAGATCCGAAAACTGGTAAAAGACCATATGCAGTTGTTCAATTGAGACAAGATGACGCTGCAGGTACTTTATATAATATTGTAGGTTTCCAAACTCATTTAAAATGGGGTGCTCAAAAAGAAGTTATTTCATTAATTCCAGGATTAGAAAATGTAGATATCGTGCGTTATGGTGTTATGCACAGAAATACATTCATTAATTCACCAAACGCTTTAAAAGAAACATATCAATTAAACTCTAGAAATGATTTATTCTTTGCAGGACAGATGACAGGTGTTGAAGGGTATGTAGAAAGTGCAGCAAGTGGATTAATTGCGGGTATTAATGCGAGTAAATTAGTTTCTGATTTAGAGCCTATTAAATTCCCAAGAGAAACTATTATTGGAAGTATGGCGTATTATATAACACATGCTAATAAGAAAAATTTCCAGCCTATGAATGCGAACTTTGGATTATTACCTTCATTAGAAAAACGAATTAAAGATAAAAAAGTACGTTACGAGACATTAGCTAATCGCGCTCTTAAGCACTTAAACTCATTTAAAGTAATGCTATAGTAAATATTTTAAGATTTATTATAATTGTGATACAATTCAGATAAATTGGGAGGAATAAGTAATGATGCATACAATTGAACAGCAGTTTATTGATATGCTAACGTATGAAAAGCAATTTTCTAATCATACTTTAAATGCATATCAGCTAGATTTAAACGAGTTTAACGCATTTTTACAATCCGAACATTTATCTTTAGATTCTTTTGAGTATAAAGATGCAAGGAGATACCTTGCTTTTTTATATGATAAGGGACATAAGCGAACAAGTGTATCACGAAAAATTTCGACACTAAGATCTTTATACCAATATTGGATGAGCGTAGATGGTGAAATACAAAATCCATTTGTTCAGCTCGTACATCCTAAAAAAGAACATCATTTACCAAGTTTTTTCTATGAAGAAGAAATGGAAAAGCTATTTAAAACGTTAGATGATGGTAAGAAAACAAATATTAGAGATAGAGTAATTTTAGAGTTGCTATATGCAACAGGCATACGTGTGTCGGAGTTAGTGCATATAAAGATAAATGATATAGACTTAAATTATTCATTTGTAAAAGTTTTAGGAAAAGGAAATAAAGAACGTATTGTTCCTTTTGGTGAATATTGTCAAAGTGCTATTACGGATTATCTTGAAAGCTTCAGAAATCAATTAAATATTGATCATGACTATTTAATTGTAAATATGAGAGGTCAAGCGATTACTGAACGTGGTGTGCGCTATGCACTAAATGAAATAGTGAAGCGAACTCAAGGGGTATATCATATTCATCCTCATAAATTGAGACATACATTTGCTACACATTTATTAAATCAAGGTGCTGATATGAGAAGTGTTCAAAGTTTATTAGGACATGAAAGTTTATCGACGACTAGTCAATATACACACGTAACGAAAGATCAGTTAAGAAAAGTATATCTATCTGCACATCCACGTGCGTAAAGGAGAATTTATAATGAGTTCATCATTACATGCAACAACAATTTTTGCTATTAGACATAATGGACATTCTGCAATGGCAGGTGATGGCCAAGTTACATTAGGTGAACAAGTCATCATGAAACAAACTGCAAGAAAAGTTAGAAGACTGTATCATGATAAAGTAGTCGCTGGCTTTGCTGGTAGTGTTGCAGATGCTTTTACATTATTTGAAAAGTTCGAAGTCAAATTACAAGAATACAGTGGGAATTTGACGAGAGCTGCTGTAGAGCTTGCTCAAGAATGGCGAGGAGATAAAATGCTACGCCAACTTGAAGCGATGTTAATCGTTATGAATGAGACAGATTTATTAGTTGTAAGTGGTACAGGCGAAGTTATCGAACCAGATGATGGTATAATCGCTATTGGTTCTGGCGGTAACTATGCATTAAGTGCTGGAAGAGCGCTTAAGTCATATGCACCACATTTATCAGCTAAAGAGATAGCGGAAGCTTCATTGAATACTGCTGCAGATATTTGTGTGTTTACAAATCATGAAATAAAAGTAGAAGAAATATAAATGGAGGGTTTAAGGTTGTCACAAAATCAATTGAAAATGACACCGCACGACATTGTTGATCGATTAAATGATCATATCATTGGTCAACAAGATGCAAAACGTAAAGTTGCTATTGCACTAAGAAACCGTTATAGACGTAGTTTGTTAGACGATCAACTAAGAAGTGAAATTATACCTAAAAATATTCTTATGATTGGCCCTACTGGTGTAGGTAAGACTGAAATAGCTAGAAGAATGGCTAAGTTAGTTGGAGCACCGTTTGTAAAAGTCGAAGCTACGAAATTTACTGAAGTAGGTTACGTAGGACGCGATGTTGAAAGTATGATTCGAGATTTAGTTGAAGTAGGTCGTCGTATAGTCAAAGAGGAAAAGAAAAAAGAAGTACATGATGACGCTACTAAGAAAGCGAATGAAAAATTAATTAAATTACTTGTACCAAGTATGAAGAAAAAAGCACAAAGTAATGGTAACAACCCACTTGAATCTTTATTTGGCGGCCAATTTCCAAACTTTAACCAACAAGAAGAAGTTGAAGAAGCACCAACTGAAGAAATTAAAACGAAACGTGAAGATATAAAGAATCAATTATCTAACGGTGAATTAGAAGAAGAAATTGTTAAAATCAAAGTAGAACAAGAGCAACAATCTTTAGGCATGATGGGCATGGAAAATAATCCACAAATGCAAGATATGTTAAGTCAAATGATGCCTAAGAAAAAAATAGAACGTAAACTACCAGTTAAAACTGCAAGAAAAATTTTAACTGATGAAATTGCTAACGAATTAATTGATCAAGAATCAGTAAATGAAGAAGCCATCCAGTTAACTGAACAAATGGGCATGGTGTTTATTGATGAAATAGACAAAATAGCAGTTAGTAATAATAATGGTGGGCAAGATGTTTCAAGACAAGGCGTTCAAAGGGATATTCTTCCTATAGTAGAAGGTAGCGTAGTACAAACAAAATATGGTTCTATCAATACAGAGCATATTTTATTTATTGGGGCTGGGGCATTCCATATGTCTAAACCTAGTGATTTAATACCTGAACTACAAGGTAGATTTCCAATTCGTGTTGAATTAGACAGTTTGACTACTGAAGATTTTGTTAAAATTTTAAAAGAACCAAAACAATCATTACTTGAACAGTACAAAGCGATGTTACAAACTGAATTAGTAACAATCAACTTTACTGATGAAGCTATCAATAGATTAGCTGAAATTGCTTTTCAAGTGAACCAAGAAACAGATAATATTGGCGCAAGAAGACTGCATACAATACTTGAAAAAATGTTAGAAGATCTTTCTTTCGAAGCTTCAAATATGCCAAATGCAGTAGTAGATATTACACCAGAATACGTTAATCAAAAATTAGAATCGATTGCAACAAATAAAGATTTAAGTGCATTTATTCTATAAAAAAGGAGGAAAAATTAAATGAGTTTATTAACAAAAACAAGAGAATTAAATACATTACTACAAAAGCATAAAGGTATTGCTGTAGATTTTAAAGATATGGCAAAAACTATAAGTGATGTAACAGTTACAAATGTATTTATTGTGTCAAGAAGAGGTAAAATTCTAGGTTCAAGCTTAAATGAATTATTAAGTAACGAGCGTATTATTAAAATGTTAGAAGACAGACACATACCTAAAGAATATACTGATCAATTAATGCATGTTGAACAAACAATGTCTAACATTGATATTGAGAACGTTCTAACTGTATTTCCACCAGAAAACAAAGAACTATTCGTAGATAGCCAAACAACAATCTTCCCTATTTTAGGTGGCGGTGAACGTTTAGGAACATTAGTAGTTGGTCGTGTTTCTCAAGACTTTAATGACAATGACCTTGTTCTTGGTGAATATGCAGCAACTGTAATCGGAATGGAAATTTTAAGAGAAAAACATAACGAAATTGAACAAGAAGCAAGAGATAAAGCAGCTATTACTATGGCAATTAATTCACTTTCTTATTCAGAAAGAGAAGCAATTGAACATATCTTCGAAGAACTTGGTGCACCTGAAGGTTTATTAGTAGCTTCAAAAGTTGCTGATAGAGTTGGTATTACAAGATCTGTAATAGTAAATGCATTAAGAAAATTAGAAAGTGCTGGCGTTATTGAATCACGTTCTTTAGGGATGAAAGGTACATTCATTCGAATCAAAAAAGAACGTTTCTTAGATGAATTAGGTTTAAATAAATAAAATACTTGATGAACAGTATAAGATGTGATATATTTAACAACGGCTATAAAAGCCAAATTCACACATATTCACGTAAATTATAGAGTGGTGCAACATATCATGTTGTTTCTATAAAAAGTGTATATGGCGGAATAAAACCAATTAGGAGGAATTATCATGGCAGTTATCTCAATGAAACAATTGCTTGAAGCAGGTGTTCACTTCGGTCACCAAACACGCCGTTGGAACCCAAAAATGAAAAAATATATTTTCACAGAAAGAAACGGTATCTATATTATCGACTTACAAAAAACAGTTAAAAAAGTTGACGAAGCATACAACTTTATTAAATCTGTTTCAGAAGAAGGCGGTAAAGTATTATTCGTAGGTACTAAAAAACAAGCACAAGAGTCAGTTAAAGAAGAAGCTGAACGTGCTGGACATTACTACATTAACCAAAGATGGTTAGGTGGTATCTTAACTAACTACAAAACAATTTCTAAACGTGTAAAACGTATTTCTGAAATCGAAAAAATGGAAGAAGACGGTACATTTGATGTACTACCTAAAAAAGAAGTTGTAGAACTTAAAAAAGAATACAACCGTTTAATCAAATTCTTAGGCGGTATTCGTGATATGAAATCAATGCCTCAAGCATTATTCGTAGTTGACCCTCGTAAAGAGCGTAACGCGATTGCTGAAGCACGTAAATTACACATTCCAATCGTTGGTATTGTTGATACAAACTGTGATCCAGATGAAATCGATTATGTTATCCCTGCAAACGATGATGCTATTCGTGCTGTTAAATTGTTAACTGGTAAAATGGCTGACGCTATTTTAGAAGGTCAACAAGGCGTTTCAAATGAAGATGTAGCTGAAGAGCAAAACATCGACTTAAAAGAAACAGAACAAGCACCTAAAGAAGAATCAACTGAAACTACTGAAGCATAATTTCAAAAAGGTGATAAGGTTCTATAACTTATCACCTTTTTTTAGAAAGATTTACTATAAACAACTTATTACTTATATAAATGGAGGAATTAGATTATGGCTATTTCAGCTAAACTTGTCAAAGAACTACGTGAAAAAACTGGCGCAGGTATGATGGACTGTAAAAAAGCTTTAACAGAAACTGATGGTGACATCGACAAAGCGGTAGATTACTTACGTGAAAAAGGTATTGCTAAAGCTGCTAAAAAAGCAGACCGTATTGCTGCTGAAGGTACAACTTATGTTGCTTCTAAAGGTAACGATGCTGTAATTCTTGAATTAAACGCAGAAACAGATTTCGTTGCTCGTAACGAAGGTTTCCAAAACTTAGTTAAAGAAATGGCAGATCATATTCTTGAAGTTAAACCAGCTGATGTTGAAGAATTAAATGCTTCTAAATTAGCAAATGGACAAACTGTTGACGAAAGAATGAACGAAGCAATTTCTACTATTGGTGAAAAATTAACATTACGTAGATTCACTTTAAAAACTAAAACTGACAACGATTCATTCGGTGAGTACTTACACATGGCTGGACGTATCGGTGTGTTAACTGTTGTTGAAGGTTCAACTAATGCTGATGCAGCTAAAGACGTTGCTATGCACATTGCTGCATTAAATCCTAAATTTGTTTCTCGTGACCAAGTTTCAGAAGAAGAATTAGCTCACGAAAAAGAAATTCTTAAACAACAAGCTTTAAATGAAGGTAAACCTGAAAATATCGTTGAAAAAATGGTTGAAGGTAGAATGCGTAAATATTTAGAAGAAATCTGTGCTGTAGACCAAGCATTCGTTAAAAATCCAGACCAAACTGTTGCTGAATTCTTAAAAACAGAAGGTGGCGTGCTTGTAGATTTCGTTCGTTACGAAGTTGGGGAAGGTATCGAGAAACGTTCTGATAACTTTGCTGATGAAGTAAAAGGACAAATGAAAGGCAACTAAGTTTGCTTTTTAGAAAGAAGACACGTCTTGTGTCTTCTTTCGTTATATATAAAGACCTAATTATAAGCATAGAGAGGGATCAAGATGACTAAGAATTCTAAATATAATCGCGTCGTTCTAAAACTAAGCGGAGAAGCTTTAGCCGGTGATTCAGGCTTTGGTATCAACCCAGTAGTGATAAAAAGTATAGCACAACAAGTGTCGGAAGTTGCTCAAATGGACTGTGAAGTTGCAGTTATCGTTGGTGGCGGAAACATTTGGAGAGGTAAAACAGGAAGCGATTTAGGTATGGATCGTGGTACTGCAGATTATATGGGCATGTTAGCCACAGTAATGAATGCTTTAGCATTACAAGATAGTTTAGAACAATTAGAATGTGATACTCGTGTATTAACTTCAATTGAAATGAAACAAGTTGCAGAACCATATATTAGAAGACGCGCAATTCGTCACTTAGAGAAAAATAGAGTGGTTATATTTGCAGCAGGAATTGGTAATCCATATTTCTCTACAGATACAACTGCAGCTTTAAGAGCAGCTGAAGTAGAAGCTGATGTTATCTTAATGGGTAAAAATAACGTAGATGGCGTTTATTCTGCTGACCCGAAAGTAGATCCTAATGCAGAAAAATATGAAAGATTAACATATATTCAAATGTTACAAGAAGGATTACAAGTAATGGATTCAACAGCTTCATCGTTCTGTATGGACAATGATATCCCACTTGTTGTATTCTCAATTATGGAAGAAGGAAATATTAAACGTGCTGTTCAAGGTGAAGAAATCGGTACGATTATTACAAAATAAACATGAGGTGTAATTCCATGGCAGATGTTATTCAAGAAACAAAGTCAAAAATGACAAAAACAATTGAAAGTTTTAGTAGAGATTTAGCTTCAATAAGAACTGGTCATGCAAATGCGAATCTTTTAGAAAGAGTTAATGTTGAGTATTATGGTGTACCAACACCAATTCAACAATTAGCTGGTATTTCTGTACCAGAAGCTCGTTTACTTGTCGTGCAACCTTACGATAAATCTTCAGTTGAAGATGTTCTTAAAGCGATTAATGCAGCAAATCTTGGTGTTAATCCAACAAGTGATGGTACAATCATTAGAATTTCAGTACCAGCATTAACAGAAGAACGTAGAAAAGAATTAGTGAAAGAAGCTAAAAAAGAAGCAGAAAGTGCTAAAGTAGCAATTCGTAACGTTCGTCGTGACTCAAATGAAGATTTGAAGAAACAAGAAAAGAATGGCGATATTACTGAAGATGACTTAAGAAGTCAAACAGATGAAGTTCAAGATATTACGAACGATTTCATCAAACAGATAGATGATTTAACTGCACAAAAAGAAAATGACATTTTGGAAGTTTAAAGATAAGAACTGTACCAAATCAGACTTTGGTACGGTTTTTTTCTTTATGTACACAGAACCGTTCTTTTTGTGATAAAATGTATTACGATATGTTTAATTAATTATACATATAAATTCGCGTTTGTTTGATGGAGGACGCTATGATAAAAAAGTTTATAAAGCAAAAACAACAAATAAATAATCAAGACATTGAATTAACAGTCCCTGAACATATAGCAATAATTATGGATGGTAACGGTAGATGGGCTAAGAATAGAAAAATGCCTCGAGTTAAAGGGCACTATGAGGGTATGCAAACAGTTAAAAAAATCACACGTAAAGCAAATGATTTAGGTGTGAAATATTTGACTCTATACGCTTTTTCTACGGAAAATTGGTCAAGACCAAAAGATGAAGTGAAATATTTAATGAAACTTCCTGTTGATTTCCTTAAAACGTTCTTGCCTGAACTCATCGAGAAAAATGTTAAAGTTACGACAATTGGTTTTACAGAGGCTTTGCCGAAGCATACTAAAAATGCTATTGAAGAAGCTATCGAAAAAACTAAAGATAATACAGGATTAAATCTTGTATTTGCATTGAATTATGGTGGTAGAGCTGAAATTCTAAATGCAGTTAAAGAACTTTATCATGAAGTCGAACAGGGTCATTTATCTATTGATGAAGTATGTGAAGATAATTTGAAAAAACATTTATTTACTTCTGATATACCAGATCCTGAATTGCTTATACGTACTTCAGGAGAAGAAAGATTGAGTAATTTCTTAATTTGGCAATCATCATATAGTGAATTTATCTTTACTAAAACATTGTGGCCAGATTTTGATGAACAATCTTTAATAGACTGTTTGAAAATTTATCAGTCGAGACAACGTAGATTTGGTGGGCTGTAAAGGAGATAAAAATGAAGACGAGAACAATATCTGCAATCGTTGCAATGGCTGTATTTCTTCCAATCGTAATATATGGGGGATTACCTGTCATCGCATTAGCGTATCTACTTGCGATTATTGCATTAAAAGAAATTTTAAATATGAATAATTTATCGATTGTTTCTATACCAGGTTTTTTGTCTGTTATTTCACTATGCATTATTTTATTACCTCAAGAACTGATTAATAACGATATACGTATACAGTTACAATTATTAATCATTATGAGTTTCTTAATGTTGAGTTATACAGTCATGTCTAAAAATAGATTTAACTTCATGGATGCATCTTTTTGCGTTATGTCAGTTACATATATTGGTATAGGTTTTATGTATTTTTATGAAACGAGAGAACATGGCTTACAATTTATCTTATTTGCATTACTATTAGTGTGGTTAACTGATACTGGTGCATATATATTTGGTAGATTATTTGGTAAGCATAAATTATGGCCATTAATTAGTCCTAATAAGACGATAGAAGGTTTTATTGGTGGTATTTTCTCGAGCTTAATAGTAGCGGTTATTTTTGGACAATCATTTAATATGGATGTATCATTATGGTTATTAATTCCATTAACAATGCTATTAAGTATGTTTGGTCAATTAGGTGACCTTGTAGAATCAGGATTAAAAAGACATTTTGGTGTTAAAGATTCAGGGAATATAATGCCAGGACACGGTGGTATACTAGACAGGTTTGATAGTTTTATCTTTGTGTTACCATTGTTAAATCTTTTCTTATTTCAATTGTAAATTGGGGTGAAATCTATGAAGAATATTGCTATTTTAGGAGCAAGTGGGTCAGTGGGACAACAAGCATTAGATGTTATAAGAGAACACAACTCACAGTTTAATTTAGTGGCATTATCAGTAGGGAAAAATATTGCATATGCTCAAAATATAATAGAAGAATTTCATCCAGAGCTCGTATCTGTACAACATGAAGAAGACATGGATAAACTTAAACATCTAGATGTAGATCTCGTACATGGCGAAGAGGGATTATTAGCTGTTGCGACATATTCTAACGCTGATTTGCTATTGAATTCTATATTAGGAAGTATTGGATTACGACCTACTATGGCTGCAATTGATGCAGGTAAAGATATTGCTTTAGCTAATAAAGAAACATTAGTAGTCGCTGGTGAGCTTGTAATGGAAAAAGCTAAAGAAAAAAATGTAAAGATATTGCCCGTAGATTCTGAGCACTCAGCAATTTTTCAATGTTTAAATGGTGAACACCAAAAAGATATAAACAAGTTAATTATCACTGCTAGTGGAGGTTCATTTAGAGACTTAAAACGAGCAGATTTGAAAAATGTAACACTTGAAGATGCTTTAAATCATCCTAATTGGTCAATGGGTCAAAAAATTACGATTGATTCTGCAACTATGATGAATAAAGGATTAGAAGTGATTGAAGCTAAATGGTTATTTGATTTGAATATTGATCAAATTGAAACAGTTTTACATAAAGAGAGTATTATTCATTCTATGGTTGAATTTAACGACACAAGTGTAATTGCACAGTTAGGTACTCCAGATATGAGAACACCAATACAGTATGCATTTACATACCCAAAACGAGCATTTAGAGATGCTGAAAGACTCAAATTAGCTCAAATAGGACAATTGAACTTTAAGGAAATGGATTTTAATCGATTTAAATGTATACACTTTGCTTATGAAGCTATTAAAATTGGGGGCACGATGCCTGTTGTATTAAATGCTGTAAATGAAGTGGCGGTTCACAAATTTTTGAATAATGAAATATCATTTTTAAAAATTGAAGATATGATTGAGGAAGCAATGAAAGAACATGAAGTTATAGAGCATCCAGATTTAGAAACAATTCTAGAAATTGATGCAGCTTATAAATCTAAGGATTACGGGGTGTAAGCGTGATTTATACAATTTTAGCATTTATCTTTGTCTTTGGTCTTTTAGTTACTGTACATGAGTATGGACACATGTTTTTTGCAAAAAGAGCTGGTATTATGTGTCCGGAATTTGCTATAGGTATGGGGCCGAAAATTTACTCATATAAGAAAAATGAAACACTTTATACAATTAGATTACTGCCAGTTGGTGGATATGTCAGAATGGCAGGCGATGGTTTAGAACAAAATCCTTTAACACCTGGTATGCATATTGCAATTAAATTGAATGACCATAATGAAATAACACATGTAATTATGGATGATCAACATAAATTTCAACAAATTGAGCATTTAGAAATTAAAGATAGTGATTTTGAAGATGAAATCTACATCGAAGGCATTACTGCCAGTGATGATGAAAGACACCATTTCAAATTAGCGAGAGAGGCTTATTTTGTTCAAGGTGGAGACTTAATTCAAATCGCACCAAAGGATAGACAATTAATGTCTAAAAAGCCTTATCAAAGATTTCTTACTTTATTTGCAGGGCCACTGTTTAACTTTATTCTTGCACTTGTAATATTCGTAGGACTAGCTTATTGGAATGGCGTACCAACAAATGATCCAGTATTTGGAGATTTACAAGATGGTGCTCCAGCACAAACAGCAGGTATTAAAAAAGGCGATGAAATTAAATCAGTTGATGGTAAAAAAATAAATGAATTCACTGATATACAGCCTATTTTTAAAGAGAAGAAAACAGAACCCGTCGAAATAAAAGTGGATCGAGATGGAAAAGAAAAGACTTTCAAAGTTGCGGCTAAGAAAGATACACAAGAAGTAAGTAAAGGTAAATATGAAACAAGATACATTATTGGTGTAGCACAACCGACAGAACATACAGTATTTGGACCATTATTAGCTGGAATTGAAAAGACTATCGTAGCTGGTCAAGTAATCTTCCAAGCTGTACTAAGTTTAATTGGCAGTATCTTTACGGGTGGTTTCTCGTTTGATATGTTAAATGGTCCAGTTGGTATATATAGTAATGTTGATACAGTGGTGAAACAAGGTTTTGAAACATTAATGGGCTTCACTGCATTGTTAAGTGTGAATTTAGGTATTATGAATTTATTACCAATTCCAGCTTTAGATGGTGGTAGACTATTATTTGTAATTTATGAAATGATATTTAGAAGACCAATTAATAAGAAAGCAGAAATGGTTATGCTTTCAATTGGTGCTGTATTTTTAATATTTGTAATGATTATGGTTACATGGAATGATATTCAACGTTACTTCATGTAATTTATAGGAGGAAACTTATGAAACAGTCTAAAATATTTATACCAACATTAAGAGAAGTTCCTGCAGAAGCGGAATCTATTAGTCATAAACTTTTATTAAAGTCAGGTATGATTAAACAAAATGCGCGTGGTATTTATAGTTATTTACCAACAGCTAAGCGTGTACTTAATAAAATTGAACAAATCGTTCGTGAAGAAATGGAAGTCATTGATGGTGTTGAAGTATTAATGCCTGTATTACAACAAGCAGAATTATGGAAAGAATCAGGTAGATGGGATGCTTATGGTCCTGAACTAATGAGACTACAAGATCGTAACAAACGTGATTTTAGTCTTGGTCCTACTCATGAAGAAGTTGTGACTTCACTTGTACGAGATGAATTAAAATCATACAAACGATTACCAATAACATTATTCCAAATACAAACTAAATTTAGAGATGAGCAGCGTCCAAGATTCGGACTATTACGTGGCCGTGAATTTATTATGAAAGATGCGTATTCTTTCCATGCTGATGAATCTTCTTTAGATGAGACTTATCATGATATGTATAACGCTTATCATAAAATTTTCACAAGAGTTGGTTTGAACTTTAGACCTGTATTAGCAGACTCAGGTGCTATTGGTGGAGACCATACACATGAATTTATGGCGCTAGCAGAAATTGGTGAAGATACAATAGTTTATAGTGAAACGAGTGATTTTGCTGCAAATATAGAAAAAGCAGAAGTGGCTTATACTCCAAATCATGAACATACTTCTTTGAAAGATTTAGAAAAGATTGAAACGCCAAATGTTACAACAGCTCAAGCTTTAGCTGATTTCTTAAATGTAACAGTTGATAAAATTATTAAATCTATGATCATAAAAGTTGAAGATGAATATGTCATGATACTTATTAGAGGACATCATGAAGTAAATGATGTTAAATTAAAATCTTATTTCAAAACTGAAAATATCGAGATGGCTAATGATAATGAGATTGAAAATATTTTAAATGCAAAGCCTGGTAGTTTAGGACCTGTAAATGTAGATCAAATTAAGATATATGCTGATAATTTTGTTCAAGATATCAATAATTTAGCAGTTGGAGCAAATGATAATGGCTTCCATTATTTAAATGCTAATGTGGACAGAGATTTTAAAATTGAAGCATATGGCGATTTTAGATTTATTTTAGAAGGTGAAGCATTACCTGACAATTTAGGAAAAGCTAAATTTGCTGAAGGTATTGAAGTTGGACAAGTATTTAAACTTGGAACGAAATATTCTGAAAGTATGAATGCTACATTCTTAGATGAACAAGGAAAAGCGAAACCTTTAATTATGGGTTGCTATGGTGTTGGTATTTCAAGAACATTAGCAGCTGTTATAGAGCAACATCATGATGATAAAGGGATTATTTGGCCAAAAGCAATCTCGCCTTATGAAGTGCATTTAATTGCAATTAATCCTAAAAAAGATGATCAAAAAGAACTTGCAGAACAACTTTATAGTCAATTGAAAAATCAATATGACGTGTTATATGATGATCGTAAAGAAAGTGCTGGGGTTAAATTTAACGATGCAGATTTAATTGGCTTGCCAGTACGTGTTATGGTCGGTAAAAAAGCAGCTGAAGGAATCGTTGAGGTAAAATGTCGCGATAATTCAGAAAGTCAAGAAGTGCATATTGATGAATTAAATGATGTATTATCATCATTTTACAATGCAGTGAAATAGACTGATAAAAACAATTAATTCTGATATAATATAAGATATTTAAAGAGGCTATTTTTAGATTAGCCTCTTTTTCATTTTGATGAAGGTGGTCGTATAAGTGTCAATGACAGGGAAAGAGAAATTCCAAACGCTTCTCACACAGATGAACATTACAGATGAACTTGATAATAGTATTGTTGAACAAGGTGAATTAACAAGGATTGATGTATCTCAAGCTAAAAGATTGTGGCATTTCTACATCAAATTACCGCAATACTTATCAAGCGAAATGTATCTTGTTTTTACGAATCAACTAAAATCTGCATTTCAAAGTATTGCAGAAGTTGATTGGACAATTGAAGTGGCTAATAAAGAACAATTAGATGAGCATATTCTAAAATATATGCCACATTGTATCGATGGTACGGATTTAAGTGATAAAGTTAAACATCAATTAAAACAAAAACCAATTATTTTTGCTGAAGAAGTAGTGAAAGTTCAAGTTAATAATGATATTGAGCGCGACTATTTTGATAAAAGGGTTAACGGTTCATTAGTTAAAGCATTGCAAAAATGTGGTTTTCAAATAAATCGTGTCATTTTTGAAACAATGGATAATGAAGAACAAATGAAGAGAGAGCTAGAGTCATTCGAAGCTCATATACAACAAGAAGATGAAGAAGCAGCTCGAATTGCATCTGAGAAAATGGAAAAAATGAAAAAAGAAAAAGCTGAATCTGGTGATAATGAAAATGCAGTGTCACGTTGTCAAATTGGTAAAGATATTCCAGTTGATTCAATCCGTAAAATTGAAGAAATTATAGAAGAAGAATACAAAGTAGCACTAGAAGGTGTTATTTTTGATATTGAAATGAAAGAATTAAAAAGTGGTAGACATATTGTTACACTTAAAATTACTGACTATACGGATTCACTGATTCTTAAAATGTTCACTAGAAAAGGTAAAGATGATTTAGAACATTTTAAAGCTTTAAAAGTTGGGACTTGGGTTAGAGCACAAGGAAGAATTGAACAAGACCAATTTATTCGTGATTTAGTAATGATGATGACTGATATTCACGAAATTAAGAAATCACCGAAACTAGATAAAGCCCCAGATAAAAGGGTAGAATTTCATCTGCATACATCAATGAGTCAAATGGATGGTATTAGTCATATTGGAAAGTATGTTGAACAAGCTGCAAAGTGGGGACATAAAGCTATTGCGATAACTGATCATAACGGTGTACAAGGGTATCCTGATGCTCATGCTGCTGCTATGAAAAATGATATTAAAATGATTTATGGAATGGAAGGTATGTTAGTGGATGATGGTGTTCCAATTGCATATAAACCACAGGATATACCTCTTAAAACAGCTACATATATCGTATTTGACGTGGAGACAACAGGACTATCAAGTCAATATGACCAAATCATAGAATTAGCAGCTGTAAAAGTAAGGAATGGAGAAGTCATTGATACTTTCGAACGCTTTTCTGATCCGGGTGTACGTTTATCAGAAATAATTAAAAACTTAACAGGTATCACGGATGAAATGTTACAAGGACAGCCGGATATTAAAACAGTATTAAGTGAATTTCATGAGTGGGTTGGAGATGCAATATATATTGCACATAACGCTTCATTCGATATGGGCTTTATAGACACGGGCTTTGAAAGAATAGGTATTGGTGCTACTACAAATGCTGTAATCGATACATTAGAATTATCTCGTACAGTTAATACTGAATATGGTAAGCATGGCTTGAATTTCTTAGCGAAAAAATATGGAGTAGAACTTACTCAACACCATAGAGCGATATATGATGCTGAAACTACAGCTCATATATTCATTAAAATGCTGAAACAATTAGAAGAATTAGGTGTACATAATCACAATCAAATTAATGAACATTTATCTAACGATGAAGCTTATAAACGAGCAAGACCGTCTCATGTTACATTGATTGTTCAAAATCAAGTAGGATTAAAAAATCTATTTAAAATTGTAAGTGCATCATTAGTTGATTACTACTATCGTACGCCGCGTATACCACGTTCATTGTTAAATAAGCACCGTGAAGGTATTCTAGTTGGAAGCGCATGTGATGAAGGTGAAGTATTTACAACTGTCATGCAGAAAGACCAAGATGAAGTTGAAAAAGTTGCCAAATATTATGATTATATAGAAGTTCAACCTAAGAGTTTATATCAAGATTTAATTGATAGAGAACTTATTAAAGACAATGAAACAATGGAAGAAATTTATTCTCGTATATTGAGCGTTGGTGAAAAACTGGATATCCCAGTTATCGCAACAGGAAATGCACATTATTTAAATGAGCATGATGCTGTAGCTAGAAAAATACTGATTGCAGCTCAACCTGGTAATCCACTTAATAGACAAACGTTACCAAAAGCACACTTTAGAACGACAGATGAAATGTTAGATGAATTCCACTTTTTAGGTGAAGAAAAAGCATATGAAATCGTAGTAAAAAATACAAACGAACTTGCTGACCGACTAGAAACAGTCGTTCCAATTAGGGATGAATTATATACGCCTAACATGGAAGGTGCAAACGAAGAAATTCGTGAAATGAGTTATGTTAATGCTAAAAATTTATACGGTGAAGAACTGCCTCAAATTGTTATTGATAGACTAGAAAAAGAACTTGAAAGTATTATTGGTAATGGATTTGCAGTTATTTATTTAATTTCACAAAGATTGGTTAAGAAATCTCTTAATGATGGATATTTAGTAGGATCACGTGGTTCTGTCGGTTCTAGTTTTGTTGCTACAATGACCGAAATTACAGAGGTTAATCCATTGCCACCTCACTACATCTGTCCATCTTGTAAAGAAAGTCACTTCTTTAATGATGGTTCTGTCGGTTCTGGATTTGACTTGCCTGATAAACAATGTGAAAAATGTCATGTAGATATGATAAAAGAAGGACAAGATATTCCTT
Organism: Mammaliicoccus fleurettii; assembly: GCF_003970575.1. Classification (GTDB taxonomy): domain Bacteria; phylum Bacillota; class Bacilli; order Staphylococcales; family Staphylococcaceae; genus Mammaliicoccus; species Mammaliicoccus fleurettii. Next base: position 14,821 of record NZ_RXWZ01000134.1, on the reverse strand, counting down.
TCGAAACATTCTTAGGCTTTAAAGGTGATAAAGTACCAGATATTGACTTGAACTTTAGTGGTGAGTATCAACCTATTGCACATAATTATACGAAAGAACTTTTCGGTGAAGATAAAGTATTTAGAGCAGGAACAATTGGTACTGTAGCTGAAAAAACAGCATTCGGTTATGTGAAAGGATATTTGAATGATCAAGGTATTCATAAGCGTGCAGCTGAAGTTGATAGATTGGTGAAAGGCTGTACCGGTGTTAAACGAACAACCGGACAACATCCAGGTGGTATTATTGTTGTACCTGATTACATGGATATATACGACTTTACACCGATACAATTTCCAGCAGATGATCAGAAATCAGCATGGAAAACGACTCACTTTGATTTCCATTCAATTCACGATAATATTCTGAAGCTTGATATTTTAGGACATGATGATCCTACTATGATCAGAATGCTTCAAGATTTATCAGGAATTGATCCAAAGACTATTCCAGTAGATGATAAAGAAACTATGAAAATATTTAGTACACCAGAATCATTAGGTGTTACAGAAGAAGATATTTTATGTAAGACTGGAACATTCGGTGTACCAGAATTTGGTACTGGTTTCGTAAGACAAATGCTTGAAGATACTAAACCAACGACGTTTTCAGAACTCGTTCAAATATCAGGATTATCACATGGTACGGACGTATGGTTAGGAAACGCGCAAGAATTAATTAAAACTGGTATGTGTGACTTATCAAGTGTTATTGGTTGTCGTGATGATATTATGGTTTATTTAATGTATAACGGTTTAGAACCTTCACTTGCCTTTAAAATCATGGAAGCGGTACGTAAAGGTAAAGGTTTAACTGATGAATTTGAAGAAGCAATGAAAGAAAATGAAGTGCCGGATTGGTATTTAGATTCATGTAAGAAAATTAAATACATGTTCCCTAAAGCACATGCTGCAGCATACGTATTAATGGCATTAAGAATTGCTTACTTCAAAGTTCACTATCCATTGTATTATTACGCAAGTTACTTTACAGTACGTGCAACAGACTTTGATTTAAAAGTCATGACTAAAGATAAAGAATCTATTAAATCTGCAATTAAAGAGTATTACAGTAGATTCCATGAATTAGCTAAAAAAGAAAAAGATGTATTAACAGTATTAGAAATTGCGAATGAAATGGCTCATCGTGGATTTAAATTATTACCGGTAAGTTTAGAAAAAAGTGATGCATTTGAATTCAAAATTGAAGGTGACACTTTAATCCCTCCATTTATCGCAGTTCCAGGACTGGGTGAGAATGTAGCTAAACGTATCGTTGAAACGAGACAAGAAGGGCCATTTTTAGCTAAAGAAGATCTTAATAAAAAGGCTGGAGTTTCGCAAAAAATCATAGATTATTTGGATGAACTTGGTTCACTTCCAAATATGCCAGATAAAGCTCAGCTTTCTATTTTTGATTTGTAACGTATATCCTTGAGCATAGCGCCATTATGTGATATACTATTATTGCTTAAAATAATACTCTGACGTTGAAAGAGTGGGACATTTCCCGCTCTTTTCTGTTTGTATTAAGAGGGAGGTCATTATGAGTAAAGTTGCAGCAAACGTTGAGGAAATCATTCAACCAATACTTGAAGAATTAAATTATGAACTTGTAGATGTCGAATATGTTAAAGAAGGACCAGACTATTATCTACGTATTGCAATTGATAAAGACGGTGGCGTTGATTTAAACGACTGCACAATTGCCTCTGAAAAGATTAGTGAAGTTATGGACAAAGAAGATCCAATTAAAGAACCGTATTTCATGGATGTATCATCTCCAGGAGCGGAACGTCCATTAAAAAAAGAAAAAGACTATCTGAATGCAATTGATCAACCTGTATTTATTTCATTATATGAACCTATTGAAGGGGATAAAGAATGGTTAGGTGTTTTAAAAGAAGTTACTGAAGAATCGATTTTGCTTGAAGTGAAAATAAAAACAAGAACTAAAAATGTCACGTTGCCTCGCAAAAAAATAGCAAAAGCACGTCGATCAGTAATTTTATAATATAAAGGAGGATACATTGTGAAAGGTAATGAATTATTACTTGCAATTGAATACCTTGAGAAGGAAAAAAGAATACCACGTGAGGTATTAATAGATGCAATTGAAGCAGCATTGATTACTGCTTATAAAAAAAATTATGACAGTGCTAAAAATGTTAGAATAGAATTAAATCTTGACGAAGGAACTTATAGAGTTATTTCTAGAAAAGACGTTGTCGAAGATGTTGAAGATTATAGAGACCAAGTAGCTTTAGATACAGCTCTTTTAACGAACCCAGCATACGAAATTGGTGATGTCTTTGAAGAAGATGTTACACCTAAAGATTTTGGCCGTGTTGGTGCACAAGCTGCTAAACAAGCAGTAATGCAACGTTTAAGAGACGCAGAACGAGGCATTCTTTATGATGAATTTATTGATAAAGAAGATGATATCGTAACAGGTGTTATTGATAGAGTCGATCATCGTTATGTATATGTTAATTTAGGTCGTACTGAAGCAGTTCTTTCAGAAGCTGAAAGAAGTCCAAATGAACAATACTTACCAAATGAACGTATTAAAGTTTATGTAAATAAAGTTGAGCAAACTACTAAAGGACCTCAAATCTTTGTTTCACGTACACATCCTGGCTTATTAAAACGTTTGTTTGAGCAAGAAGTACCTGAAATTTATGATGGTACAGTTATTGTTAAATCAGTAGCACGTGAAGCGGGTGACCGTTCTAAAATAAGTGTTACTTCTGAAAACGGAGATATCGATGCAGTTGGTGCTTGTGTTGGTGCTAAAGGTGTTCGTGTTGAAGCTGTAGTTAATGAATTAGGCGGAGAAAAAATCGATATTGTCGAATGGGACGAAGATCCAAAAGTATTTGTAAGAAATGCATTGAGCCCTTCTCAAGTTGTAGAAGTTATTGTTGATGAAGCTAATCAATCAACTACTGTAGTTGTACCAGATTATCAATTGTCATTAGCGATTGGTAAACGTGGTCAAAATGCTCGTCTTGCAGCAAAATTAACTGGTTGGAAGATTGACATCAAATCAGAAACTGATGCAAAAGAAGCAGGCATTATTTCAACTGAAGAATCATAAGGTAGGTGCTTTTATCATGAAACAGAAAAAGATACCAATGCGTAAATGTATACTTTCAAATGAAATGAAACCAAAAAATGATATGATTCGAGTAGTTAAAAATAAAGCTGACGAAATTAAAGCTGACGCAACTGGTAAAGCACCAGGACGTGGCGCATATGTTTCTAAAGATCTAGACGTTGTTGAAACTGCACAGCAACAAGGTAAATTAGAACGATATTTCGGCAGCGATAAAGAAACACTCGAACCTGTATATAAAGAAATTATTCGTTTAATATATCGTGAGCGTATACCTAAATGAGTATAGATAAGAAAGACCAAATTTTGAACCTTCTCGGTCTAGCAACAAGAGCTAGAAAGATTAAAACAGGGGAAGAAATTGTTATAAGTGAAATGAGAAGAGGCAACGTAAAACTTGTCATACTATCAGAAGATGCTGCAGCAAATGTTACAAAAACAATAAAAAATAAATGTGCAACTTATCATGTAACACTTTTAACTTTTGCTACACGCTTTGAATTAGGCTACGCAATTGGAAAAGAAAGCAGAGTGGTGTTGGGCATAACTGACATTGGATTTAGCAAAAAGCTAAAAACGATGATTCATGATTTTCATGAGGAGTGAGTATATGAGTAAAAAAAGAATATATGAGTATGCAAAAGAAATCAATTTAAAGAGTAAAGATATAATTGATGAGTTAAAGAAAAATAATATAGAAGTATCAAATCACATGCAAGCATTAGAGGAGAACGACATTAAAATTTTAGATAAAGCATTCAAAAAGCAAGAAACAGCTAAAAAAGAACAACCAACTACTCACGCAAATACTAGCAAAACAAATAACAAACCAAACAACAACAAACCAAATAATAATCAACAAAAGAATAATAAAAATAAGAAGCAAAATAACAAAAAGCAAAATAATCAACAACAGCAACAACCTAAAGAAGTAGTTCAAGAATCACCATCTTTAATTACTTATGAAGAAGGCATCACTGTTGGTGAATTAGCTGATAAAATTAATAAAGATGCTTCTGAAATTATTAAAAAATTATTCTTACTTGGTGTAGTAGCTAATATTAACCAAGGTTTAGATACTGAAACAGTTGAATTGATCTGTGCTGATTATGAAATCGAAGCAGAGTTAGAAATTCATGTTGATGAAACTGACTTAGAAAATTACTTTGAAACTGAAGACGAAAATGATGAAAGTTTAATTGAAAGACCAGCAGTTGTTACAATCATGGGACACGTTGACCACGGTAAAACAACGCTATTAGACTCAATTCGTCATACTCGTGTAACAGCTGGAGAAGCTGGCGGTATTACTCAACATATTGGTGCTTATCAAATAGAAAATAATAACAAAAAAATTACTTTCTTAGATACTCCAGGACATGCTGCATTTACAACAATGAGAGCACGTGGAGCTCAAGTAACTGATATTACAGTACTTGTAGTAGCTGCTGATGATGGTGTTATGCCTCAAACAATTGAAGCGATTAACCATGCAAAAGCTGCTGAAGTACCTATTATTGTAGCTGTAAACAAAGTTGACAAACCAACAGCAAATCCTGATCGTGTTATGCAAGAATTAGGAGAGTATGGTTTATACCCTGAAGATTGGGGTGGCGATACAATCTTTGTTCAACTATCTGCAATTCAAGGTGATGGAATCGACGATTTACTAGAAATGATCGGACTTGTTTCTGAAGTCGAAGAATTAAAAGCCAAAACTGACCGTGCAGCAGTTGGTACAGTTATTGAAGCAGAGTTAGATAAATCACGTGGACCTGCAGCGTCTCTATTAGTACAAAATGGTACTTTAGAAGTTGGAGATTCATTAGTAGTAGGTAACACATATGGTCGTGTACGTGCTATGGTAAGTGATTTAGGTAAACGTATTAAAACAGCTGGCCCATCTACGCCTGTTGAAATTACTGGTTTACATGATGTACCTCAAGCTGGAGATCGTTTTGTAGTATTTAAAAACGAAAAAGAAGCTCGTCAAATCGGTGAAAGACGTCAACAAGAAAATATTCTAAAACAACGTCAAGATAGTAAGAGTGTTTCTTTAGATAACTTGTTTGAACAAATGAAACAAGGTGAAATGAAAGACTTAAATATTATTATTAAAGGTGATGTACAAGGTTCAGTAGAAGCTTTAGCAGCATCATTAATGAAAATTGATGTAGAAGGTGTTAACGTACGTATAATTCATACAGCAGTTGGTGCTATCAATGCATCAGACGTTACACTTGCAGCAGCATCAAACGGTATAATAATTGGATTTAACGTAAGACCTGATGCAGGTGCAAAACGTGCCGCTGAAGAAGAAAACGTAGATATGAGATTACACCGTATTATTTATAAAGTAATCGAAGAAATTGAATCAGCAATGAAAGGATTATTAGATCCTGAATATGAAGAACAAGTAATTGGACAAGCAGAAGTGCGTCAAACTTTCAAAGTATCTAAAGTAGGTACAATTGCAGGTAGTTACGTAACTGAAGGTAAAATTACGAGAGATTCAAGTGTCCGTATAATACGTGACGGTATCGTTATCTTTGAAGGTGAATTAGATACATTAAAACGTTTCAAAGATGACGCTAAAGAAGTAGCAACAGGATACGAATGTGGTATCACAATTGAGAAATTCAACGATATTAAAGAAGGCGACATATTTGAAGCTTTCAAAATGGTTGAAATCGAAAGAAAATAATATTTAATATTAAGTTGAGGCTGAGACAATTAATTTGTCCCAGCCTCATTTTTTTATTGGATATGAGCTGAATCGCCCGATATCTCTGAAGTCTTCGTGCGTTTTGACTTGATTTTAATCTAAAATCTATATAGATGCTAATCTATTAAGAGGAATGGGGAGAGTTTATGGATTATAAAGCACTATCAACATTATTAAAGACAATATCTGACTCAAATCGTTTAGAAATTATAGATTTACTATCATGTGGTGAACTTTGTGCTTGTGATTTATTAGAACATTTTCAGTTTTCTTAACCAACTTTAAGCCATCATATGAAGTCTCTTGTTAACAGTAATTTGATCTTTACTAGAAAAGAAGGTAATAAAAGAATGTATCGCTTAAATACAGAATTATTTAATGAATTAAACAATCAACTTCAAAGCATTTATCACAATAGTGAATCTTGTATTTGTAACTCTATGGAGCCAGGAGTGTGCAAAGCATGACTATATTAGCGATATTGATTTTTGTAATAACTCTAATATTTGTTATATGGCAACCTAAAGGCTTGGATATCGGTATAACAGCACTAATAGGAGCTATCATCTCCATTATAACGGGAGTGGTTAGTTTTTCTGATGTAATAGAAGTGACCGGCATTGTATGGAATGCAACATTAACATTTGTGGCAGTTATTCTAATTTCTCTTATTCTAGATGAAATTGGCTTCTTTGAATGGTCAGCTATACATATGGTAAAAGCATCTAATGGTAATGGATTGAAAATGTTTATATATTATGTTATTAGGTTCTGTTGTTGCAGCATTTTTCGCTAACGATGGGGCTGCACTTATATTAACACCGATTGTATTAGCGATGGTCCGTAATTTAGAGTTTAATAAAAAGATTATATTCCCGTTTATCATTGCGAGTGGATTTATAGCAGATACGACTTCACTACCATTAATCGTAAGTAATTTAGTTAATATCGTTTCAGCCGATTATTTTAATATTGGCTTTGTAGAATACTTCACGCGTATGATTATTCCTAACATATTTTCTTTAGTTGCAAGTATTCTTGTATTATGGTTGTTGTTCAAATCATCAATTCCAAGAACTTTTGATGCAAGTCATATTAAAAATCCTAGAACTGCAATTAAAGATGAAAGACTCTTTTATATTTCTTGGGTAGTGTTAGCGATATTATTAATAGGATATTTAATTAGCGAATTTGTTCATATACCTGTATCGATTATTGCTGGTATAATTGCAATAATATTTATATTACTTGCACGAAAATCAAAAGCTGTAAATACAAAAGCAGTAATTAAAGGTGCGCCATGGAATATTGTAATATTCTCAATAGGAATGTACCTCGTAGTGTTTGGACTTAAAACGTAGGTATTACAACAATCCTAGGAGATATCCTTACATCAATTTCTCAACATGGCCTGTTTGCAAGTATTATGGGAATGGGATTTATCGCAGCATTTCTATCGTCTATTATGAATAACATGCCCACCGTTCTAATTGATGCATTAGCAATAGATCAATCAAATGTAATTGGGACATTAAAAGAAGGCATGATATATGTTAATGTTATAGGTTCAGATTTAGGACCTAAAATAACACCTATAGGTTCATTAGCTACTTTGCTATGGTTACACGTACTTTCTCAAAAAGGCGTAAAAATACCATGGGGAAAATATTTTAAAACAGGTATAATCATTACAATCCCAGTACTATTTATTACATTATTAGGCTTATATATAACGTTGATAATATTTTAAAGAAAAATAGGCATTTATATTTGAATAAAAAAATAATTTACTTTATATGCACAGGTAATTCATGTAGAAGTCAAATTGCTGAAGGATGGGGTAAGCAATTACTAGGTGACGAATGGAATGTATATTCAGCTGGTATAGAAACACATGGCGTAAATCCAAAAGCAATAGATGCAATGAAAGAAGTTAACATTGATATTACTGACCAAACTTCTGATTTAATTCATACAAATATATTTAACCAAGCTGATTTAGTTGTGACTTTATGCAGTCATGCAGATCAAAACTGCACAACAATTCCAGCACATGTACAAAAAGAACATTGGGGTTTTGACGATCCAGCAGGAAAAGAATGGTCTGAATTCCAACGAGTTAGAGATGAAATAGGATTGAAAATCAAAATATTTAAAGAAGAAACGACAAATAAATAAACATAAAAATCTTCATATAATTGGATATATATGAAGGTTTTATTTTATCCTGTATGATGAGAGAAAGACCATTTGGGAGGTTAGACTATGATAGAAAAAGACAATAGTAGGAAAATTATTCTAGATTTAGCTGTTACGCTTGATGGATTTATAGAAGGTGAAAATGGTGAAATTGATTGGTGTATTATGGATCCTGAAATGAATTTCGATGATTTTCTAGATCAAATAGATACTATTTTCTATGGTAGAAAAAGTTATGAAATGTGGGGAGATTTTCAACCAAGTTTATCGGATTCTGAAGATGATAAAGCGATGTGGAGTAAGGTACATTCTAAAGAAAAATATGTCTTTTCCAAAAAGTTTAATTTTGATGATTATCATGTAAATATTATTAGAGATGATATTGTTACAAGGGTAAATGAAATAAAAAGAGTACCTGGAAAAGATATTTGGTTGTACGGTGGATCAAGCTTAATTACATCATTTGTAAATTACGGCTTAGTTGATGAATTTAGATTATCAGTACATCCCATCGTTCTCGGAAAAGGAAAACCGCTATTTATAGATATTGAAGATAGACAAGAACTAAAACTCATCAATACTAGAACATTTCATTCAGGTGTAATACAGTTGATTTATAGAAATGATGAATAACAAAATGTAATTTCTTATGTGTACTTCTACCAAAAAACGGGAATATATTTGTATTAAGAAATATGGGGTAGATAGATATGAAAACATTATTTAAAGGTGTAGCTACTGTCGGAGGTACTTTAGCACTTAGCCAAGTTGTAATCAAGAAACTTTCTAAAAGAAGTATGAGAAGTCAAATTGCTGAATGGATTATTGCTTCAAAAACGCAACGTCCTAGTTATGACGATTATGATTCTAAATGTGATTTTGTTAATGCGTTGTATAAAGTTAATAAGGAAGAATATCAACTTCCTAAAATGTATAAGCCAAAGACTGAAATGGATGATTATTTTATTGATGAAATGAAAGTAATTAATTATAATGTGAAAGCAAAATCAAATATTGGTATATTATACCTACATGGTGGTGCATATATTCATCAACCGTCTATTTTTCATCATTATTTTTTAGAAGAATTAGCGACGAAAGTAGATGCTACTGTTGAGTTGCCAATATATCCTAAAGCTCCAAATGAAATGTTTTTAAGGTCTTATGAACTTATTATTGATTTGTATCGTAGAATGATTGAAACCTACGATGACATAGTGATAATTGGTGATTCTGCTGGTGGTGGATTAGCGACAGGTTTAGTTCAGTTATTGAAAGAACAAGAGATTAAACAACCGCTTCATGTCTTTTTAATTTCTCCATGGATTGATATTAATATGGATAATGAAAATATTACTGAATTCCTTCAAGAAAGTGATCCAATGTTAACAGTTGAATCATTAAAATTTGTCGGTGAATTATGGAGTGGACATACTGATAAAAAACATCATCTATTATCACCAACTTATGGAGACTTGCAAGATTTACCACCAATTACATTATTCGTAGGTTCTAGAGAAATTTTATTACCGGATATTCAATTGTTTAATGACAAGTTACAAGCATTTAATAATAACGTGGCATATCATGAGTATATAAATCAAAATCATGTGTTTCCATTAGAGCCTATACCAGAAGCTAAAGAAGCAAGAAGTATTATTTATAATACGATCAATGCTTATAAAGATAAGAAGGATTAATGATGTTTAAATAATGTCGCATTTATCATAATATTTAAACTACCTAAACTTTGATATGATTGTCTTTTTAAGCCAACAAGCATGTGTTATAATTTAATAATGTATAAATAGAGATTTGAATATTAAGAGGTGAAAGAAATGAGTATTCGTTCTGAACGCGTTGGCGAACAAATGAAAAAAGAATTAATGGATATTATAAACAATAAACTTAAAGATCCAAGAGTTGGATTTTTAACGATTACAGATGTAGAACTTCCTGGTGATTTATCTCATGCTACTGTTTATTTAACAGTATTAGGAACAGATAAAGAAAAAGAAGATACATTTAAAGGTTTAGAAAAAGGTAAAGGTTTCATTAAATCTGAGATTGGAAGTCGTATGAAATTACGTATTCTACCTGAATTACATTTTAAATATGATGAATCAATCGATTATGGTAATAAGATAGAACGTATGATTCAAGATTTAAATCGTAATGACTAAAGTTTGAATATTTGATTGAATTTATATGTAGTGGACCAATCATCTACTGCAAATAGAATAAAGCGAAGCTAAGACAATTAATTTGTCCTAGCTTCGTTTTTTCTTTTTAATCAAGTTTTAATTTTTCTCTAATTATTTATGAACTTTGCAAAGGTATAGTTAAATCAAGTTAAAAAATAGCAAAGAATAAATAAGGGGGAAATAAAAATGAGAATTGTTGTTGTACCTTCAGGATTTAAAGAAAGTTTAAGTGCAGAGGAAGTGGGTCATTCAATTACAAAGGGTATAAAAAAAGTAGATTCTTCACATCAAGTAACAACTATTCCGATGGTAGATGGCGGTGAAGGTTTTGTAGATACGATTATAAAATTGAAAGAAGGAAGCAAAATCAAGACTCATGTGATGGGGCCAGTTGGTATACCTACAGAATCTTTTTTTGGAATTTTTGTAGAAAATGGTATTAAAACAGCAGTGATAGAAATGGCAGCAATTGCAGGGTTAAGACAAGTACCTAAGGATATGAGAAATCCAATAAATACAACTACATTTGGCGTAGGTGAAACTATAATTAAAGCATTAGATAGCGGTGCTGAACGAATTTTAATTGGATGTGGGGATTCAGGAACTTCTGATGGTGGCGTTGGGATGGCGCAAGCATTAGGTGTTAAATTCTTAAATAAACACGGTAATGAAATATTCATAAATGGCGGCGGTGAAATCGATCGAATTCATGGTGTTGATATGAGATATATAGATGCTAGAATTCACTTAGTAAATATAGATGTAGCAGTAAATTGGACAAATTTATTATGTGGTAATAAAGGAGTAGCAAGAGTGTATGGGCCACAAAAAGGTGCATCTCCTCGTGATGTTGAAAAGTTGTCTAATAATCTAGAACACCTTGCAAGACTCATAAAAAGCTTTAAAAACAAGGATGTTTCATTAATGAGTGGTGGTGGTGCTTCGGGTGGTTTAGGTGCTGGATTATATGGATTTCTTAATGCGCGTTTATACCCTAGATTTGAAATCATCATGAAGTATATTGAAATTTCTGATGCTATAAAAAATGCAGATTTAGTAATTACTGCAGAAGGATGTATTGACTTTCAAACACCTAATGGAAAAATTCCATCAGAAGTTGCGAGAATAGCAAAAATACATGGAAAACCTGTCATCGCATTTGCAGGTACAATCGGGCATAATGCAAAGATAAATTATCAAAGTGGTATTGATGCGTTTAGTAGTATTATTCCGGAACCAACGACATTAGAAAATTCAATTTTAGACGCAGATAAATGGTTAGAAAATTGTTCTGAAAATGCATTGAGACATATTTTGATTGGTATAAATTTAGGCAATCAAATGTATAAAATAAAAGATGCTGTACAATGAGTAATAAACAATTAATATATCTGTGTATTTATTTTGTGTTTTCTATAATAGTATTTTTAAGTACTGATTTACCTTATTTAGGACAACTTAGTTTAATAGTATTTGTATTATCTTTAGGATTGTTTCTATTAACGAACATGCCTGCAGGACTTTCTGCATTTATGGCATTAATAATAGGTATTGTACTTGGATTACCAGAAAAAGTATTATTTGAATCTTTAAATGAACAAGTTGTGTGGCTCATGATTGGGGCATTTATTATTGGAGCTGCTGTTGAGAAAAGTGGTTTGTTAGATAGATTAATTTATTGGATAAATGATAAATGTCGTACAAAAAATAAAATGAATTTATTTCTATTTATAATAGTTCAAGTAATATCAATATTGGTTCCATCGACTTCTGGGAGAGCTGCAGCTATGTTGCCTATATATAAAGCTTTTGCTATTAGATTTCAAGACAATCAAAAATATTTTGCATTATTGATACCTGTACTTATTTTAATGGGTGCAAACCTGACATTAATAGGTGCTGGTAGTCATATTGTAGGTATTGGATTGTTAAAAGGTCAAACAAATGAAAATATTTCTTATGTTGAATTTCTTTTATGGGGTGGGCCTTTTGGCATCATGATAGGCATTATAAGCTTAATTATTATAAATAAAATGAATTTTAATACAAATGAAATCAATACCCAAACAACTTTAAACTATTTAAAAAGAAATCGTTCAGCATTTAGTGTTAAAGAGCAAAAGACTTTGTTATATTTGTTAATTACTATTAGTTTGTGGATAACAGAATCAATACATGGATTTGATATTGCATTTATAACAATTGTTATGAGTATTGTTATAGTAACGCCTAATGTAGGTGTCATATCATGGAAAGAAGGATTACAAAGTATTTCATGGAGTTTAATATTTTTTGTAGCTGGAGCAACATCACTTGGAAAATTACTCGTTTCATATAAAGTTGTTCAATATATACAAGAACATTTATTTGGTTATCTATCTCGATTCGAAAATATAAATGTACAAGTTATATTATTGATTATTGTTATAATAACTGTAACGTCACATTTATATGTAACAAGTCATACTACTAGAGCTGTCGTGTTTGTTCCATTATTTTTATTGTTTAGTGATATGTTTAATTTAAATCCAGTTGCGGTCGTTTTTATAACTTTGATTGGAACTAACTATTGTGTTACTTTTCCAGTAAGTTCGAAAGCACTACTTTTATTTTATGAGCAAGAAAATAAGCCTTTTGAAAATAAAGATTTAGCAAAAATTAGCAGTATTTTGATGCCAATATATATGTTAATGATGATTGCATGTTATTATTTTTGGTGGCAATTTACTGGCTTATCGCTTAGATAAAGGAGTACTAAAATGAAAAAAATATTAATAGTCGAAGATGAAGTGAAAATTGCAAGAGTTATACAAATAGAGTTAGAGTATGCAAATTACGAAATTAGTATTGCGAATACTGGTAAGCGAGCTTTAGATTTATTTGAATCAAAAGACTTTGACCTAGTCTTATTAGACGTTATGATTCCTGAATTAAATGGGTTAGAGGTTCTGAGAAGGATTCGAGAAGTAGATAATAACATTAAAATAATTATGTTAACTGCAAGAGATGCAGTTATGGATAAAGTAAGTGGCTTAGATTCTGGGGCAAATGATTATATGACAAAACCATTTGAAATAGAAGAACTGCTAGCTAGAATTAGAGTTCATTTAAAACAAAATAATGAAGTCACAAATGAGAATAATAGTGAAATTCACTTTAAACATATAGTTATTCATCCATTAAGTCGAGAAGTATACATGGATAAAGTATTAATAAACTTAACGCAGAAAGAATATGATTTATTGTTATATTTTGTTGAGAATAAAAACCAAGCCTTGACTAGAGAACAGATTATTGAAAAAGTTTGGGGATACGAATATTATGGTGATACAAATGTCATCGATGTTTATGTAAGATATTTAAGAAAAAAACTAGATCAAAATGAAATATCCTTAATATCTAGCGTAAGAGGTATTGGATATATGATAAAGGATTAAATCAATGAAACTTGGGACGAAAATACAACTCTATACCACTGTTATGATAGTTATTGTTGTTATTTGCATTAATTTATTTGTTTACTTTGTCTACCAAAAGATTTCACTAGAATCTGAAGTGACCCAGTTAGAAAGCAGGGGGATAAATATAATGAAAGAATTCCAAAACACTTCAGATAGTGATGTAAATACGGAGGCAGTTCTTCAATCTTATTTACTCTCAGATGGATATATTACTGTAGTAAATCCAAAAAATAAAAATATTGTGCAAATATCAACTGACATTAAATATAAAAATTTAGCAGAATCATACAAAAATAGACAATATAAAAAAGTGGTTGATAAAAATGGAAATCATTTTGCAATGGTATCTTTACCGATTATTTTGAAAAATGGTGAAGTAAATAATCTTCAAATATTTGAAAATATTGATTTTAAGTACGAAACTTTTTCAATATTAAAGTGGATATTAATTGTTTCAACATTCATTATACTAATCGTGATATTTCTATTGAATCGAATCATTACGCAAATTATTTTGAAGCCTATCAATGAGCTTATTGAACAAATGAATAAAACGAGAGAAACAAAACATTACAGTAAAATAAATATAAATAATAACGATATGAAAGAATTGAAAGAACTTTCAAATACTTTCAATGAAATGATGCTTAATTTAAAAGACCATGACGAAAAGCAACAAGCATTTATACTTAATGCTTCTCATGAATTAAAAACGCCAATTACTGTTATGACTTCTTATAGCGAAATGTTAAAAAGATTTGGCAAAACAAGACCCGATTTATTAGATGAGGGAATAGATACAATAAATGAAGAAGCTAAAAGGTTAAAATATTTAACTGAACAAATGTTAGATTTGGCTAAAATAGAACGTGCATTTCATGATATTGTTTTTTCAAATGTTGATATTGTTTCACAAGTTTCGAATTTAACTAAAAAACTTTCACAAGTATATAAAAGAAAAATTAATGTACACACAAATGAAAATGTTTTAATTGGTAAAATTAATAAAGAAAGTTTTAATCAGTTAATAACAATTTTCTTAGATAATGCGTACAAATATAGTCAATCAGAAATAG
>NZ_RXWZ01000133.1 GCF_003970575.1 Mammaliicoccus fleurettii | reverse complement strand
ATATAAATGGAGTTCATGGATTTATCATTTATGTATCGTAGTTATAGGATTACTAGTAAACCCTTTAATAATGATAATGTATTTACCTAGCTTAATTCGTGCAATAGTTTTATATGGAAAGAAAATAAAAATAATGCATGTAGGGTTGATAGAAATAGCAAACTCTATATTCGTGTTAATCATTGGATCGATTTATTTACATTAATGACTATATTGAACCGGTTAACGAACACAAAAGAGCAATCATCTGTATGGATGATTGCTCTTTTGTGTTTTCTTTTATTTAAAATTATGAATATTATTTTCTAATCAATTTTAAGATAAATGATAGTACGAGTATCAATATAATTGAACCGATAAGTGCTGGTATAATTGCTACTCCACCCCATACTGGACCTAAATCGCCTAGTAAAGAACCACCAATTACTGAACCTATTAACCCGGCAATAATGTTACCGATAATACCGCCTGGAATATCTTTACCTAAAATAACACCTGCTAGCCAACCTATAAGTCCGCCTACGATTAACATTAATATAAAGCCCATTGAGTGTACGGCACTGAACCCCTAAAATGGGAACTTAATAAAAACACTATTTTCTAGGCTGCTAATTTCCTGAATTCTATAGGAGATAAGTAGCCTA
>NZ_RXWZ01000132.1 GCF_003970575.1 Mammaliicoccus fleurettii | reverse complement strand
GGCGTATATTAAAAGTATAAAGAATTGGAATATTAAGAAATTATACTTATTAAAAGGGTGATGTTCTTATGTATTATACTAATAGTAATTATGAAGCTTTTGCGCGTCCGAAAAAACCAGAAAACGTTGATAAAAAATCAGCATATTTGATTGGATCAGGTTTAGCTTCACTAGCAGCAGCATGTTTTTTAATTCGTGACGGTCAAATGAAAGGTGAAAATATCCATATTTTAGAAGAATTAAACATCTCAGGGGGAAGTTTAGACGGTATTAATATGGAGCATCATGGATTTGTTGTACGTGGTGGTAGAGAAATGGAAAATCATTTTGAATGCTTATGGGATTTATTTAGAAGTATTCCATCATTAGAACAACCTGAAGCATCTGTGTTAGATGAATTTTATTGGTTGAATAAGGAAGATCCTAACTATTCAAAATGTAGAGCCATTTATAGTGGGGGAAAACGTATTGAGACCGATGGCAATTTCACGTTATCTAAAAAAGCAATTAAAGAAATTTTAAGTTTATGCATGAAAAAAGAAGAAGATTTAGAAGATGTTAAAATTTCCGAAGTTTTCACTGAAGATTTTTTAAACTCTAATTTTTGGTTATATTGGAAGACGATGTTTGCTTTTGAACCTTGGCATTCAGCAATGGAAATGCGACGATATCTTATGCGTTTTGTTCACCATATTGGTGGTTTGGCAAATTTTAGTGCTTTAAAATTCACTAAATATAACCAATATGAATCTTTAGTATTGCCAATGATAGAATATCTTAAGTCATATGGTGTGCATTTTGAATACGGTGTTCAAGTTGACAATATATTGGTCGATTCAACATCATCTAAGAAAATTGCACGAGAACTTCTTATAAACAAAAATGGTAAAACAGAGTCTATACCCTTAACTTTAGATGACCTTGTTTTTGTAACAAATGGTAGTATTACTGAAAGCTCAACTTATGGGAATAATGACCATCCTGCTCCACCAACGAAAGCATTGGGAGGTAGTTGGACATTATGGAAGAATCTAGCTAATCAGAGTCCAGAATTTGGAAGACCTGAAAAATTCTGTGATTATATTCCAAATAAAAGTTGGCTAGTATCTGCAACAACAACAACTAATAATAAAAAAGTTATTTCTTATATTGAAAAGTTAAGTAAACGTGATGTGTTATCTGGTCGTACCGTTACAGGGGGGATTGTAACAGTAGCTGACTCTAGTTGGCAACTTAGTTTTACAGTCAACCGCCAACAACAATTTAAAGAGCAGCCTAAAAATCAAGCCAGTATATGGATATATGCATTGTACTCTGACGTCAAAGGTGATTTTATTAAAAAACCAATCACTGAATGTACAGGTAGTGAAATATGCCAAGAGTGGTTATATCATATGGGAGTGCCACAAGATGAGTTAGTTGAATTGGCACAAACAGAATGTAATACAATTCCTGTTTATATGCCTTACGTGACAGCTTACTTTATGCCAAGAGCATACAAAGATCGTCCATTGGTTGTTCCTAATGGCTCTAAAAACTTAGCATTTATAGGTAATTTTGCTGAAACAGAACGTGATACAGTATTCACAACTGAATATTCTGTACGTACGGCTATGGAAGCTGTATATCAATTATTAGAAGTAGACAGAGGTGTACCTGAAGTGTATGCTTCTGAATTTGATGTACGTGTACTTATGGATGCTTATTATCAATTAAACGATCGTAAATCATTACCTGAATTAGTTAATAAGAACTTTCTTAAACGTTCAGTTCTAAAAAAAGGGATGGAAAAAATACATGGCACATTCATTGAAGAATTATTACGCAAACATAAGTTATTATAAAAGTGGTTCTGTTGCAAAGTAACTTTTAAAAGGTATACTATTAAATTAACTAAAACAAGGAGGTTTTATCAATGAAAGCAGCAGTTTGGTATG
>NZ_RXWZ01000131.1 GCF_003970575.1 Mammaliicoccus fleurettii | reverse complement strand
GTTTATGTGCATGTCAATAGTTTCTCTTTATACTTTGAATATTTTGTGGAATATTCAAAGTACATTACAGGATTATTTACTAATAAGAGATGGAGAACATGAAGAAGACAATTAAAAAAAACTTAGGGCAATAAATAACCTTGAAAGAAGAGAAAAAACATGAAAAATAAATTTGTAAAAAAAGTTGGGAATTTTCAAAGAAATAAAGGGAAATTTGTTTACGTAAATTCACGTAGAACTAAAAAGATACAAAAAAAGACTGTTCTCTTTGAAGCAGTACATGGGGATACACTAAGTGGTCATATTTATTATTTAGTAAAAGATATTGTAGATAAAAATATAAATATGAAAATATATGTATCATTGAAAAATGAAGAAGATTTAGAGCTGTTTTTACCTCAAGAATTAAAACAAAAGGTAATCTTTGTTAAACATATGTCTAATCAATATTATGAATTACTTGCAACATGTGAGTATTTAATTAATGATACAACATTTTATCCTTTCTTTAACAAACGAGAAGGGCAAAAGTATTTTATTATATGGCATGGAACTCCACTAAAGCATATGGGTAGAGATATACCTAAAATATTAGATGTGGCAAATGTTCAACGTAATTTTTATATGGCAGATCGTATTTACGTAAATAATCATAAAACAATGGAAATATTAGCGAGGACACATCATTTAAATAATATCTATACGGGGAAATTTATCATTGGACCATCTCCAAGAAATAGTATATTTTTTGATAAAAAGATACGCAATAACATTAGGACAACATTACATATAAACGACAAAAAAGCTCTTGTATATATGCCTACATGGAGAGGTAGTTTAGGTAAAGTTAAAGGTTCTGATCAAATAATGAATTTTATGTCTTATCTAGAAGATAATTTAGAAGATGACACAATCGTATATGTTAAATTACATCCATTTGAGAAAACTGTTATTCCAGATACATATGAAAAAGTAAAACCATTCCCAACAAACTTTGAAATTTATGAGTTTTTGGCAGCATCTGATGGTTTAATAACAGATTACTCATCAGTAATGTATGATTATATCAATTTGAATAAGCCTGTTATTCTATATACATATGACTTTAAAGAATATGTAGAAAATAGAGGTGTTTATGATGATTTATCCACTTATCCGTTTGAAAAGACGAATAATATAGAAGAACTTCTAGATATTATAAATAGTATTCCAAAACAAGTAGACTATAAGACATTTATAGATGAGTTTAGTGAATTTGATCAAGCTAATGGTAGCGAAATTATTGTGAATCATATGTTATTTGGAAAGGAAGATTCATCTATAGAGTCACATAATCTTCACAATGGAAAAGAAACTGTGGCAGTAGTAAGTGGAGGATTTTGGAGTAATGGTATTACAACTGCATTAATTAATACCTTAGAAAATATAGACACAAATGAAAAAAATTATATTTGTTTTTTTGAAAAGAATAAAGTGAAAAAAGAACATTACTACCGCCTATTAAATTTACCTGAGAATGTCTATTTTTATCCAACAGTTGGTGAAATGAATGGAAGCTTTAAAGATAGATTGCTTATGAAAAAATACTTATGGAATGAAAAATTCAAATTCTCAAGTGTGGAAAAACAACTTGAAAGAATGTTTAAGGAAGAGTTTAGTAGATTATTTGGTGATTTAAAAATAGATTGGTTTATTCATTATACTGGATTCGAAAGAAAAAGTGCTGAAATGATGAGACATATCAATTCTAAAACTGCTATTTGGGTACACACTGACATGTTTGCTGAATATGAAGCTAAAAAGAATTTTAGTAAAAAAATAATTTTTGGAGCCTATGAAAAAGCTAATAAAGTAGTTCTTGTCCATAATAATTTAAGAAGTAAATTAATTGAAAAATTACCGAACATTTCTGATAAAGTAGTAACAGTAAATAACTTTTTAGGTGAAGAGAGAAACAGAAATCTTTCTATGGAAAACTTATTACAAACAATCGAACCAGTACATGTTGATTACTCTTATAATGAGAATATAAAATTAAATTATAAGTCATTAGATTCAGAAGAAATGGAAATAGAAACACTCGGAAGGTATCCAGAAAAAGAAATGTTGAAAAAAAATCTGATCAAAAATGTAGAAAATGGAATAACCGAGAATAATGAGCAAAACACTAATTCAACTTTAATTACACATAAAGAAATGTTGATTAAACATATTGATAAATCATTTGATTCACTTTATCAAAATTTTATTAAAGATAGTGAATTAAGAACAACGTTTGAAAACTTATATAATAATAATGAACTTTTAATAAATGAGTATTTTGAAACGAAAGACATGAATCCAACAGTGGTTTCAGTAGATTTATTTAATAAAATGAGAATATCGAAATGTAAATTACTTGATGCGATATTTAACCCAGAAATAAAAGTCTATTTGAATATTGGAAGATATGACTATCAAAAAGGTCATGATAAATTAATAGAAGCTTTTGAGCAAGTTTATATAGAGAATCCAAATATATTTTTAATTATGATATGTCCACATGGTCCGTTGAAATCACAAACTATACAGTGGGTGAGAGAATCCGTTGCCAAGGAAAATATAGTGATTTTAGGTGGGATTAATAATCCTTATCCATTACTTAAACATGTTGATGCATTTGTTTTATCTTCTAACTATGAAGGGTTAGGACTTGTGGTATATGAAGCATTATCTTTAAACACTGATGTAATTACTGTAAATTTAAAAGAAACAACTGAATATTTAAATGAAAATCAAGCAATAATTGTAGAGAATACAGTAGATGGCCTTGTTGAAGGATTTAAAATTCATTTAAATGATAATAAACAATTTGAAGAATTTGATTTTGACTATTATAAAGAAAAATCTAAACAAGAATATCAAAATGTAATTTTATAAAGGGGAGTACTATGAATAAAATAAAAAAAGCAATCATACCAGCAGCAGGTTTAGGAACACGTTTCTTACCTGCTACGAAAGCGATGCCTAAAGAGATGTTACCAATTTTAGATAAACCTACAATTCAATATATTGTAGAAGAGGCATCTAGAGCTGGTATTGAGGATATTATTATTGTCACAGGTAAACATAAACGTGCGATTGAAGATCACTTTGATATTCAAAAAGAACTAGAAACAACATTGTTCGAAAAGGGTAAACTTGAGTTACTTGATAAAGTTCAGTATTCAACAAATTTAGCGAATATTTTCTATGTGAGACAAAAGGAACAAAAAGGATTAGGTCATGCAATTCATACAGCTAAACAATTTATCGGTAATGAACCATTTGCCGTGCTACTAGGTGATGATATTGTAGAGTCTGATAATCCTGCGATCAAACAATTAATGGATCAATATGAAGAAACAGGTAAATCAGTTATTGGTGTTCAAACTGTACCTGAATCAGAAACACATCGATACGGTATAATCGAACCGAAATCTCAAGACGAACGCTTATATGAAGTAGAAAAATTTGTTGAAAAGCCTGTGCAAGGAACAGCACCATCTAACCTTGCAATTATGGGTAGATATGTACTTTCACCTAAAATCTTCGACTATTTAGAAACACAAACTGAAGGTAGTGGTGGAGAAATTCAATTAACAGACGCTATAGAGCGTTTAAATAAAGACGATAAAGTTTATGCGTATGACTTTGAAGGCAAGCGCTATGATGTTGGTGAGAAAATTGGATTTGTTAAGACAACGATAGAATTTGCTTTAAAAGATGAAGGAATGAGTAATGAAATTAAACGATATATTCAATCATTAGACATTTAGGTAAAGGGGATAGAACTTTGAAAGCACAATGGGAAGAGAAAATTTCCGAAAGCTTAGTGGAACACTTTTATAAACTTCAATCAGATCAAGAAATTGAAGAAGGTTTTTCAGATGTATTATCCTTTGGAACTGCAGGCATAAGAAGCAAGTTTGGCATTGGACCCGGTCGTTTAAATAAATTTACTATACAAAAGGTTGCATTAGGATTAGCCAAATATTTAAAAATCAAAACAGAACAACCTAAAGTAGTCATCCACTTTGATACGAGACATTTATCTAAAGAATTTGCGATTGAAATAGCAAAAGTATTAGGCACAAATGGTGTTCATGTTATATTGCCAGAAACATATAAATCAACACCAGAATTATCATTTGCAGTCAGATATTTAAACACAACAGCTGGCATTATGATTACAGCAAGTCATAATCCTAAAAATTATAATGGCATTAAAGTTTATGGCACAGACGGTGGACAATTATTAACAGAACCATCGCAAGAACTTAGTCATTATATAGATAAAGTAAAAGATCCTTTAAATATTAAGACGACAGACTTAAAAGCATTACAAGAAGAACAAGTCGTGATGCCATTAAATGAAGCAACAACAATAGCATATAAAGCAGCGATTAAAGAATTAGTCGGTGACTTTTCAACAACATCAACAAAGACGGTTCTAACAAGCTTGCACGGTACAAGTTTACCTTTATTATCCGAAATATTAAATGATTTATCATACACTAATTATATCGTAGAACAAGCACAATCAGCGCCGAGCGGAGACTTCCCAACAGTGAAAATTGCGAACCCAGAAGCGGAAGACACTTTTGAATTAGGAAAAGCATTAGCAGAACAAGAAGACGCTCAGTTGATAATCGCAACAGATCCAGATGCAGATAGAATCGGAATTGTAGAAAGATACGAAGATGGCACAACGAAATATTTCAATGGAAATGAAATAGGCTTGTTGCTTATGAAATTAAGAAACGAAGAACTATCAGATGATAAACAGAAATACATCATCAAATCAGTCGTAACAAGTGCATTAAGTGAGAAGTTAGCGAAATCATTAGACATAGGCGTAATAAATGTCCTAACAGGCTTTAAATACATATCAGAACAGTTGATGAACTTAGAAAATAATCCCTCACAACTTGTCTTAGCATATGAAGAAAGCCACGGATATATAGTAGATGATATCTCAAGAGATAAAGATGCAATACAAGTAGCAGCATTACTCATAAAGTATAAAGAACAACTCGCACAAGAAGGTATTACATTTAAAGATATATTAGAAAATATATATCAAGAACACGGACAATATAAAGATAAGACACTATCACCAACATTTGAAGGCGCAGCAGGAAGAACAAAGATCAATGAAATCATGAGCAACTTCAAACAATTAAATACAATAGAACTATCAAACTTAACACCATTGATTATAGAGAACTATGTAACACAAGAATCATATAGTGTAAGAAGCGGTAATAAAGAAACTATCCACTTACCACAAACAGATCTAATCAAATTTATCTTTAAAGAAGGATTTATAGCAGTAAGACCATCAGGAACAGAACCTAAAATGAAACTGTATTTTTCTTTAGATGTAGACGATTTAGGAGAAGTAATAGATGAGTTTAAAGAGAAGTATGAGTTGGGGTAGAAGAAGATAGCGTTTCTGAAAAATAGATAAAATATAAAAGATACCAGATTCCTTTTCCGAATATGGTGTCTTTTGATTAAAAGTACACAAAATTAATGATATAAAAAATGAATATTAATAGATTGAACAAATAGGATAAGCTGACTGTATTTAGGGATTTGTAAACAGTTAGCTTATTTTTTTGTGATTTTTTGATGGGTGATGATACGCTTCGGTATCATTAAACTTGATAAATGAGTCATGAATTTTGATTATCTAATGTTTAAATTTAACTTTTATATTTTAAATATAAGAAATAAGAAGAGGTTTTCTTAATAATACGACAAATTAAAAAAGAAGTTTAGCAAAAGCCTTAATGATTTTTCTACTCAATAAGGCTTTTTATATGTGAATGATGTCAATTAATGTAATTTTTAATGTAATAAGAAATTTAATGGTGTGATATTAAACCTATAGCCATATTTAAATGAATATTAGAATAATTTTATTTAAAAGAAGGTCGTAATTAAATACAATAAATA
>NZ_RXWZ01000130.1 GCF_003970575.1 Mammaliicoccus fleurettii | reverse complement strand
TAAAGATCAATATTTTCTTCTTTTTCACGATTTGAAACTGTAGGATTAATGACAACACGATCGCCTTTATTAAATTTTGTAACCTTAGAACCAATATCATCTACTACACCTGCAAATTCGTGGCCTAATGTAACGGGCGCTTTTTGGCCAAGGAACGGGTCAGGTTTGTCTGTTGAAATAAATATAGGGCCTTCTAAGTATTCATGTAAATCTGTCCCACAAATGCCAGCCCAAGACACTTTAACTTGAACCTCATTATCTTGTAACTCTTTAGATTTTCGATCTTCAACTCGTACATCCTTTTGACCATACCAAACTGCTGCTTTCATTGATAAAACCTCCTTGTTTTAGTTAATTTAATAGTATACCTTTTAAAAGTTACTTTGCAACAGAACCA
>NZ_RXWZ01000129.1 GCF_003970575.1 Mammaliicoccus fleurettii | reverse complement strand
GATTAATTGACTTTTTTCAAAAAGGTCTATTTTATGAATATATATAGATATATTTTCAATCTTAAAATCTATTAATAATTGAAATAGCATAAAGCTTCCTTCTCTCTTTCAACTTAAAAAGACTAATAGTATGAAATACTAATAAAGTAGCGTTGTACGATATCTAATTACCACCCCCCTTCAAAAGAGTTTCTATAATTAGGAGTTGGAGAAGATTGCCGACGATATTGATGTCTCATAGGCCAAGCCGTCCAACCTTGGCTACCTTATCCATAAAACCTATTAAAAATAGACTAAGCAGAAATGACTGGTTAATCTTATAATACGAACAGGTCAATTCATTAGAAAATAGAGTTTTTATTAAATTACCACTTTAAGAATTTAGTGTTGTTCGTAAGGGACTCCTTAAGATCATTATCTAATAAAGTGTCAATTTTGAAAGGTTTTTGTAAGGAAAATCGATGTTGCTTTTTTATTTTCTTTATTATAATTGAATTATAGTTAATTAGAGAGGATTGTTTTTATGAAAAAATTACTTATTGTAAGTGTAGGATTTGCCATATGCTTATTAACTGCATGTTCGCCACAGACATTGCAAACAATTGGTTCAACTAAATATTATGTAAAAATTGTTGATGATGGTGAGAAATATAAAGAATCAGGTTATTCCAGATATAAATATAATATGACGGGTTTTGATGAAAATGGAGAGTTAAAAAGACTCTCTTTTACAGCTGAAAACCAAGTTGAAAAAGAGTCTTATTTAAAAGTTTATTACAAGAAAGATGAAGTGATTACCTATGAAGAGGTAGATGCTGATAACGTCCCTAAAAAGGCACAGGAGTTATTGGAAGGGAAGGGAACTAAAAGTTCTCTTTAACAAAAGACCTAATCTCTGACTATATCAAACTAATATTATTAGATAAAGCTAGTAATATTAGTTCAAAAACACTTCATTATTGAGACACATTCTGATTTTGAAACGATTAAAACACATACATATTATGTATGTGTTTTTGCTATACTTATATCTATTAATTAATGTAATTACTAAAGGTCGGTACAATAATACTTGAAAGTAAAAGATTAATATTGAAATTTTCATTTTCTATGCCATAAATTTTCTCTACTAAATCGCAATTTTTTATATGAAGTTAAAGAACTATAAAAAGTGTAAGGAGCAATTTATATTTTCTCCATTTCTCCTCCCTCTAATACTGTACTTTTACTTATTCGCTTTCCAGCAATTTAAATTTATCTTCTAATGTTTGAAGCCCTTTATCTATAATATTTTTTTGTTCTATTAAATTTTTTTGATGTTCTAAAAATATATCTTTTCGTTTCATTTTGGTAGAACTTCCTTGATGATACAATTCAGCAATTTCTTTTAACTTTGATACAGGCATATGTGTCTGACGCATACATTTTATAAACTCAATCCAATATAGATCCTCTACTGAAAAATCTCTATAGCCATTCTTATTTCTGGTAACAAATGGAAAAAGCCCTGCTTTGTCATAGTATCGAATAGTATGTTCACTGATGCCTAAATTATCGGCTACTTGCTTTACTTGCATAATTTACCTCCTAAAAAAGGTGACTTTATAAAGTCACCTTTTTGGTCTATTTAATAAGTTGAACTAGTAAATCTTCATAGTCATTATGGATAATAGCTTCAAACCCAAATGTTGATACCATATCACTCTTTAATGACTCCACAGTGTTATAACCAATGAGTTCAGGATCATCTATTTTTAAACCAATTCGTTTAATGTCATTATGGAATAAATTATTTTGATGAGATAGCTCAATTATTTCTTCAGCTAAAGATTTAACGTAATTATTACTTGGCAAAGATACGTTCTTATCATCTATGACCTTTTCTTCCGTAATAATCTTAATATCTGTTTCATTTTCTTTAAATATTGCTAAAAAGTAATACATATCAAAATGACCTCCTTATTCTTTAAAGTTAACTAGCTTGTCGTATAACCGCCATTTGCAAATAATGTTTGTCCATTTATCCACCAACCATCTAAAGTTAAGAAAGTGATAATCGGTGCGATGTCTTCAATATTTGTAAGCTGATTATGAAGTGCTTGAGATTTATGGAATGCCACAGCATCTTCGCCTTCTTGAGGATAGAAGAAAGGTGTATCCATTGGTCCAGGAGCCACTGCATTAACTGAAATCCCTCTATCCATAAACTCTGATGATGCTGCGCGTGTATAATGCTCGACGGGAGCTTTTCCTCCAGCGTAAGTTGAATAAAATCCTGTATAAGCAGCAAGCAATGCAGTGGCTAGAGTGATGATTTTGCCATTATCATTCATAGCCTTTTCAGCATATTTAATAAAGAAATAAGCTGACTTTGCATTGATGTCTGCCATACTATCAAACTCTTCTTCAGTCGTTTCTGAAATAGGTTTTTTAAGTACTTTTCCTACTGTATTTATTGCAATATCAACTTTTCCAAACGTCTCTTCAGCATGTTGAAATAAAGCTTGGACATTACTAACCTTAGTTAAATCACCAGAAAATAATGTACCTTCTCCACCTAACTCTTCAACTTTTGAAAGTGTAGCTTTAGCATCATCTAAAGACTTTTCATCATGATAATGGATTACTAATTTAGCCCCATCTTTAGCGTAAGTAGTACTTAATAAGCCGCCAAGGTTCTTAGCACCACCAGCAATAACTACAACTTTGTCTTGTAAACTATTAAATTTACCCATATTATATAACCTCCTTTGAATATATTTCAATCATAAACCTTAGACCGCGATATCAAGCAAGTGTTTATCTGATGTTTTTTGGTATTGGTTTAGTTGGAATGATAACGGGTTCAATAGCAACTTATTTTCTGAAAGGTAATAAGAAGTCTAATATAAAAGGTCGTTTAAAAATAATAGGCAAAGATTAATTAAAATCATCAGAAATTAAACAACTAAAAGTTTAAGTATAAGCAAAATAATTTTTAGGTTGACCTAATTTATGCTATAATATTCATTGATAAATTTAATGTTCAATGAGGAGATTTTTAAAGTGAAGAAAAGTTTAGAAGAAATAAATGGAAAAGTTTCTTTTGATAGCGAAGCAAATGGTATCAAGAAACTAATAATGTATCTAGGCCCTGGCCTTCTTGTTGCCGTAGGCTATATGGATCCAGGTAATTGGATTACTTCAATGGCAGGAGGAGCACAATTTGGATATACATTATTATTTATAATATTATTATCGAGCTTATCAGCCATGTTACTTCAAAGTATGTGCGCTCGTTTAGGTATTGCGAGTGGTATGGACTTAGCTCAAGTAACTAAACACATAAGTAATAAGCCGTTGTCGATAGCAGCTTGGATTGTTACAGAGTTAGCAATTATGGCTACAGATATTGCAGAGGTCATTGGTAGTGCGATAGCATTAAATCTACTTTTTGATATACCTTTAGTAGTGGGAGTAACTATTACTGTATTAGATGTTTTACTTTTACTAGTAATTATTAAATTTGGCTTTAGAAAGATTGAAGCTATCGTAGGTGTATTAATTTTTACAGTTCTTTTTATCTTTGTATTTGAAGTTTACTTTGCTTCTCCAGAATGGAGTGCTGTTTTAGGTGGCTTTATTCCAAGTACAGAAATAGCTACTAACAATGGTGTGTTATACATAACTTTAGGTATCATTGGTGCGACAATCATGCCTCATAATTTGTATTTGCATTCTTCAATTGTTCAATCACGTAACTACATACGTGAAAGTAAAGCTAAGAAAAAAGAGGCTATTAAATACGCTATTATTGATTCACATATACAACTTTCAATTGCGTTTATTATTAATTGTTTGATTTTAATATTAGGTGCCGCTCTATTCTTTGGTAATGGTGAAGACTTAGGACGATTTTATGATTTATATAATGCTTTACGAGAATCGGATTTTGCAGGAGCTATAGGTGGTGCTGTTATGAGTACATTATTTGCCATAGCTTTGCTAGCTTCAGGGCAAAATTCAACCATTACGGGCACATTATCAGGACAAATTGTCATGGAAGGGTTTTTAAATATAAGAATTCCTCAATGGGCAAGAAGATTAGTCACTAGACTAATCGCTGTGGTTCCTGTATTCATCTGTTTATGGTTATATGGTTCAAGTACTTCTAAAATTGAGGATCTATTAATTTTCACACAAGTGTTTTTAAGTATTGCATTACCCTTTAGTATTATTCCTTTAACGTTAGCAACGAATAACCCTAAGGTAATGGGAAAAGAATTTACAAATAAAACATGGATTAATATTATTGCTTGGATTTTAACAATCATATTAAGTATATTGAATATATATCTAATTATAGAAACATTTAATGAATTTTTATAAAAATTCATTAAAAACAAAGCATTTGTAAATATTTACAAATGCTTTGTTTTTATCGTTCGTTTTTGACACAAAACCTCTTAACTATAAATTAGGAGGTTTTTCTTGGATATTTAAGTCTATAAACTTGTGCTATAATCAATGTATCATAAATATCAAAAATCATGAGTTTTTAGACGATGAGAGACGCGTTTATTTGCATCGAGAAACACATCACGTTAATAAGTGGTCATAAAATGAATAAAAGAGGGTGAAATTAAATGGCTAAAATTGGTTATGCACGT
>NZ_RXWZ01000128.1 GCF_003970575.1 Mammaliicoccus fleurettii | reverse complement strand
GATAAATATAATAAAAAATATATTACAAAAGAAGTTATATCTAAAAATGTGACTGTATACAGATGTCATGTTAGTAAAGGTTATAATAAAAACTTTATAGGTAGATTATTTGGATATTTTTCGTTTAATTTTTCTTCCTCATTTGCTTTAAAGAGAATAAAAAACATTGATGTTATTTTGGTTAGTTCTCCACCTTTATTTATAGGATTAACTGGCATTTTAGCAAAATGGATAACTAAAAAACCTTTAATATTTGAAATTAGAGATTTGTGGCCAGAATCTGCGATAGACACGGGTGTTTTATCTAATAAATATATTATAAATTTAGCATATAAAATCGAAAAAATGTGCTATAAATATGCAGATCTAATCAATGTGTTAACACCAGCATTCAAAGATAAATTAATTGAAAATAAGAATATAAATCCAAATAAAATTATTTATATTCCTAATGGTGCCGATTTAGATATATTTAAACCGGAAGAGAAAAACACTAACTTAGTTCAGAAATATAATTTGAACAATAAATTTATTATCACATACACAGGTGCACATGGTGTTGCAAATCATCTGGAATATATTTTGAATATAGCAAATAATTTAAAAAATAAAGATAAAGATATTGACTTTTTATTAATTGGCGATGGAATGAGGAAAAAAAGTTTAATCAATCTGGCTAATAAAATGAACCTAGATAATGTGACTTTTATTGATGCTCAACCTAAAAATCAAATTTCTGATTACGTGAACTTATCTGATGCATGTATTGCTGTATTAAAGAAAAACGACACATTTAAAACAGTGTATCCAAATAAAATATTTGATTATATGTCTTGTAAAAAGCCAATTCTAGTAGGTATAGATGGTATAGCTAGAGAGTTAGTAGAAGATAATAAAGCGGGTATATATATAGATCCAGAAAATGAAGAAGAGTGTGTAAACAGTATTATTTCTCTGAAAAATAATGCAGATTTAAGACAGGAGTTTGGAGAAAATGGTTATCAGTTTGTATCTACAAATTTTGATAGAAAAAAACTAGCTGATAAGTATATTGAAAAAATGAATATTATGGTTGGTAAATAAAAAAATGGGGAAGATTAATATGAAAATTACAACAATAGGCTTAGGTTATATCGGATTACCTACATCAATTATGTTTGCTAAACATGGTGTTAATGTTATTGGAGTAGACATAAATAGTGAAGCTGTATCTAAATTGAATAATGGTGAACTACATATAGAAGAGCCTTATTTACACGAAGAATTACTGAAGGCATTGGAAAGCAATACTTTTAGAGCTACTACTGAAGTTGAACCAGCTGATTGTTTCATTATTTCAGTTCCAACTCCTAATTCAAATGATGAATATAAATCATGCGATGTATCTATAGTCGAATCAGCTTGTAGAAGTATCTTACCTGTTTTAGAAAAAGGGAATACAGTAATAATTGAATCAACAATTGCACCACGAACAACTGAAGATGTAATTAAACCTATTTTTGAAGAAGTGGGATATTCTATTGGTGAAGATTTATATTTAATTCATTGTCCTGAAAGAGTTTTACCAGGAAAAATAATGGAAGAACTTAAGTATAATAATCGTATTGTTGGTGGAATTACTAGAGAATGTACTACAAAAGCAAAAGAAATTTATAGTTTATTTGTTGAAGGTGAAATTATAGAAACTGACTCTAAAACCGCGGAACTCTCTAAATTAATGGAAAATACTTTTAGAGACACTAATATTGCTTTGGCTAATGAATTAGCTAAAATATGCTATGAACTTGATATAAATGCATTAAAAGTTATCGAAATGGCAAATAAACATCCTAGAGTTAATTTGCATTATCCTGGTCCTGGAGTTGGTGGACATTGTCTTGCAGTAGATCCTTACTTTATTATTGCAAAAGCACCAGAAAAAAGTGAGTTAATATCAAAATCACGCGAAATTAATAATTCAATGCCTTCTTTTATAGTAGATATAGTTAAGAAGTTAGTTAATAAAAACAACTTTAAAAAAATAACTGTTTTAGGTTTAACATACAAAGGTAATATAGATGATATAAGAGAATCTCCAGCAATGGATATATATCATATGTTACAAAAAAATCTTAATATCGATATAGTGGCACATGATCCGCATGTACAAAAAAGCTTTGTCACTAATAGTATAGAAGAAGCAGTGAATGATAGTTCTCTATTACTTGTTTTATCTGATCATGATGAATTTAAAGATTTATCTAATTATTCGAAACTAATGGATAACCCTGTTATTTTAGATACTAAGAATGTAGTTGTAAAACATGACGGTTATAAATATTACAATTATGATAATCTTTATAAATTAAAACAGTAAATGGGTGAAAATATGTTGAAAAGAACTATTGATACAGTTGTAAGTGGCTCATTATTAATAATTACATTACCAATTTTAATAGTTACATCTAGTGCAATTTCAAAAAAAATGGGTAATCCTGTTTTATTTAAACAAACTAGACCTGGTAAGGATGAAAAACCATTTCAAATTTTAAAGTTTAGAACTATGACAGATGAAAAAGATAGTAATGGTGAGTTATTACCAGATGAAAAAAGAATGACAAAAACTGGTGACTTTATTCGTAAAACAAGCATAGATGAATTACCACAGTTAATAAATGTATTAAAGGGAGATTTAAGTTTAGTAGGTCCTAGACCATTACTAATGGAATATCTACCTTTGTACACAGAAGAACAAAGAAAAAGACATCTTGTTAAACCAGGTATTACAGGATGGGCTCAGATAAATGGTAGAAATGCTATTTCATGGGAAGATAAATTTAAATTAGATGTTTGGTATGTAGAAAATCAATCTTTTACTCTAGATATGTTTATACTATATAAAACATTTTATAATGTTATTAAACGTAAGGATATTAGTGCAAGTGATCATGTAACAATAGAAAGATTTAAAGGAAGTTTAAAATGAAGCCAATATTACTAATAGGTAATGGCGGGCATGCAAAAGTGATTAAAGATATTATTAAACAAAGTGAACATTATACTTTCGCGGGATATTTAGATGATAATATTAATGAATTTCATGTAGAGAATAATATTATATATGACCGTTTAGAAAATATTAATAATTATGCGAATGAGTATCACTTTATTATAGCTATTGGCAATAATGAAGTTAGAGAAACCATTTATAATAAGGTGAATTTAGCTATTGAACGGTATCCTATATTAATACATCCTACAGCAAGTATAGGTTCAAACGTGGTTTTCGGAAATGGCACAGTTGTAATGGCCAACACTGTAATAAATGCAGATACTATAATAGGTAGGCACAGCATTGTTAATACTGGTGCTATTGTAGAGCATGATAATATCATTTCAGATTTTGTTCATGTCTCACCTAACTCAACTTTAACAGGTGGAGTTTCCGTTGGTATTAAATCTCAAATAGGTGCTAGCGCAACAGTCATACCACAGATTAAAATTGGGCAGAATACGATAGTTGGAGCTGGTTCAACTGTTGTTAATGATATTGGTGATAACCAGATTGTAGTAGGTACGCCTGCTAAACCGATTAGGAGATGAATTTTTATGTCAAAGAGGATATTATTATCTTCACCTCATATGGGAGGTAATGAACAAAAATATATTAATGATGCGTTTGAACAAAATTGGATTGCACCACTTGGTGAGAATGTTACTGAATTTGAGAAAACTGTACGTGAATATGTACAAGTTGATCACAGTTTAGCACTTGGTAGTGGTACGTTTGCTATACACCTTGCATTGATTGAATGTGGTGTTACTGAAGGAGATATAGTATTTTGTTCATCATTAACATTTTGTGCTACATCTAATCCTATATTGTATCAGAATGCAAAACCTGTATTTATTGATTCTGATAACGATACTTGGAATATGTCCCCGTATGCATTAAGAAAAGCATTAGAAAAATATGATGAACTTGGTAAGTTGCCTAAAGCAGTTTTAGTAGTAAACTTGTACGGTCAATCTGCTAAAATGGATGAACTTAAAGCACTATGTGAGAAATTTAATGTTAAGTTAATTGAAGATGCTGCTGAATCACTAGGCTCTGAATATAAAGGTAGAAAAAGCGGTAGTTTCGGTGACTATGGTATTTTCTCCTTTAATGGGAATAAAATTATTACCACTAGTGGCGGAGGTATGTTAGTTTCAAATAACAAAGAAAATGTTGAACATGCTTTATTCTTATCTACCCAAGCTCGTGATCAAGCAGTTCATTATCAGCATAGTGAATTAGGCTACAATTATAGATTAAGTAATATTTCAGCTGGAATTGGTAGAGGTCAAATGGAAGTATTAGAAGATAGAGTGGATAGAAGAAGAGAAATATTCGATACTTATTATAAAGAATTAGACCATATTGACGGAATTAATTTCCAACCAGAATTAAGTAATACTAAATCTAATAGATGGTTAACAGCTTTAACAATTGATTCTGAACAAGTTGGAATTGATTCATCTGAATTAATTAGACAATTACAAGAAAATAACATAGAAGCAAGACCAGTTTGGAAACCAATGCATTTACAACCATTATATGAAGAATATGATTATATAGCTGAAAATAATGATAATGCAAAAGCATTATTCGAAAATGGCGTATGTTTACCATCTGGTTCAAATATGAGTGATGAAGAATTAAATACAGTTATTAGTACAATTAAATCAATTATTAGTAACAAGTAATTTTAGTAAGTACCAGCAAATTTTAAAAGTGTGAAAATCATAAAATAGCAAGGACCACATTAAACTCTCTATAAATATAGAGGGTTTTTTATTTTTTTTCGTAAAACAATTCTGCATAACAGATTCAGTACCCAAATATTTTTTTGAATAACTCTATCTGATAATCTTTATTGGCGTATTTACATTGTTTGTAATTAGTATGTAAATAAAACATATAGTGAAACAACTGATATTAATAATGTAATTG
>NZ_RXWZ01000127.1 GCF_003970575.1 Mammaliicoccus fleurettii | reverse complement strand
TTGATATCTATTTTAATATTTCTAGTCATAATAAAACTCCCTGCTAAGTTTTCACTATTTAAGTGTTTACTTAACAGGGAGCATATCATTGAACGATGGCAGGCTTTTTTGGTTATTAGAGGGATCAAGAAGACCCCTACTTTTATTTCAGAACCTTTATTCATTATTTTGAATTCATCACGCTTATGATGTTATAATGTATTTAACGAAAATAAGTTTTCACTTATGCACCAATCCCCTCACTATTACCAGTAGTGAGGGGATTTTTGTTGGTGTGGTCTAGTGTCGCCTATTATTTATTGCGCTTACTTAACCAATAAGCAAAATACGCAATGACACAGCCACTGATGACTGGCGCTATGATGTGAACGAAAATAAGCATCACTTTATACACCTATTAATAGACACGCATATCCTCTTCCAATAAGTTGAATTATGTTGAATTAACTCAAAAAAATTATACTCCATTAACCTATTCTGATTCATTTAAAATACGTGGGCCAAGGCCTAGCTGATAATCTATATTCATATTTTCTCGTAGTGTGTTACCCATATAGTCTTCTGGATTTTCCATTGCCCATCTACGGTCTAATGCCTCTCGATGCGTCTTTCCTAGTCCAAATGTGAAAAAGGCCATAAATTTAATTTCATCAGAAATATGACATAGCAACTCCGATACTCATGTGTTTTGTTTTCATTATAATTTCCTTTCAAATATGGTCATCATATTAAGTTAATCGTTTGTCTACACCATATTGATAGGGAATACCCAGATTTTCTCGTAATGTCTCTCCTTCATAATCTTCATGGAAGACACCTCGCTCTTGTAAGATAGGAACTACTTCTTCAACAAAACGTTCTAAATCAGTTTCGTAAGCATCAGGTAATAACCAGAATCCATCTGCTGCTCCGGCTTCAAACCACGCAGTCAAGTGATCAGCAGTTTCTTTTGCATCACCTAACGTTGCAGGATGAAAGTCAATTACAGACTGATAAATGATATCGCGTAATGTCCAGCCTTCATGTGCTACCTTTAAAACATTCTCAATACGAGGGTCAGAATAACTGTCAATTTCTACTCTGTCTAAAAGTTCCGGTGCTAGCGGATGATCTAAATCTTCTAGAGTCAATCTAATACCTAACACCATTCCAATATAATGTAAGCGTTGCTGAATCAGTTTTTCATCCATAAAGCTCGCATGACGATCAATTGCTTCACGTTTAGAATCAGCCACAACCGGCATGAGTCCTGCGATAAATTTAATTTCATCCGGTTCTCTGCCCGCATCTATAGCTGCCTGACGTAGTGCATTACGTGTAGCAATCCCTTGTTCTATCGTCCACACCTCACCAATCATTGCATTCGCATAGCGACCTGCAAATGCAATACTATTAGGGGAACCACCAGAGTGGAAGATGAGCGGTTGCCCTTGTGGTGATGGAGGTATAGGCAAGGCACCATTTGCCTTTATATGTTTACCAGATAAATAAACAGGTTTTACTTGTCTGTATTCAGCAAAGACACCCGTATCTTTATTAGCTTTTAAGGCCTCTTCTCCCCAAGTTGCCCAAAAATGTTGTACAGCTTCAACGAATTCATAGTGATTTTCATAACGTGATTTACTATCCATTAAATTAACACCAAAATGTTCTGCTACTTTTGGGCTTGATCCCGTAACAGCATTCCAGGCAATGCGTCCTCCACTCATTAAATCTATTCCCTTAAATTGACGTGCTACAGTATAAGGAAAATTCCACTGAGTATGTACAGTTGATGCCACACCAATGTGTTTAGTTTGTTGTAAAATTGCAGTAGAAGTAATAATAGGTTCAAGCGTCATCGATGGTACATGACTATTATCATCGGGTACTTCTCCAGGGAAATCCCCTACAAAAAGAAATTGAAATTTTCCTTTTTCAGCAAGTTGAGCATAAGGAATATCTGCTTTAATATCTGGATAAGTATTACTATTGACTCCTTCGCTTTTCCAGGCTTTAGCATTTGCACCATATGCCCCTGTGAATCCTAATCCTAGCAACATTTGTTTTTTATTTTCAGTCATAAATAGCTCCTTCCAAATTTAGTTTGTTTTACAAAATTAGTTTTTATTGTTGATTACGATTGAAATCTGAACAAAATATCCAAAACTCTGAAGCATCTTCAATATAATTTTGATTACCACTGAGTTTCATTATTTCCTTGCGTAAGGAGCTATCAGTCACACGAATAATAGTTACATTTTGTAGCAAGCTGAAAGAAGAAGTTTAATTTGCAGCTTTAAATATTTCGTTAACCTGTTCCTCAGGTATCGCTTTATTTTCAAAATTTCTTATAGAACTATGGTTTTTTAATAAATCTATTGTTTCATTCATTATATTACCACTTTTCAATAAATATCATATCTAGTATATTAGTTTAAATAGTATCATTATTGAAG
>NZ_RXWZ01000013.1:10998-15288 GCF_003970575.1 Mammaliicoccus fleurettii | reverse complement strand
ATACTATATTATGTGATTTATTATAACACTATAAATGATTCATAACACTTATATTACCTTATTTTTTTTAAAAAAATAGGGTTGACTTTCCATCCACATATGACAATCGTTGATAAATCAACATTTGAAAATTACTTTCATAAAATTAAGTTTCAAAAATGATTTCAGTCAACATGACATATACTTTTTAAAGTGAATTATGATAATATATGTTCATTGATAAAAAATAGAAGGTGTTTAAATGAACTCTACAGTTAAAGGCATCATTGCAATACTCATTTCTTCAATTGGTTTTAGTTTAATGGCTGTATTCTTCAGACTTTCTGGTGATTTACCAGTTTTTCAAAAATCACTATTTAGAAACCTCATCGCGATGATTGTACCTATTTACTTCGTCATCAAATATAAAGCACCATTTTTCGGAAAATTAGAAAACCAACCATTACTTATTTTACGTTCTACACTGGGCTTAATTGGTGTTTTACTCAACATATATGCAATCGATCATATGGTATTGAGTGATGCGGATATGTTAATGAAATTAAATCCATTCTGGACTATACTACTTTGTGCATTGTTTTTAAATGAAAAAGCTCGGAAATATCAAATTATTGCAATGGTTATTGCAATTGCTGGTTCAATTTTCATCATTAAGCCTTCATTGGATTCAGATACAATGCCCGCAGTTATCGGTTTATTATCCGGAATCTTTGCAGCTGGTGCATATACTGCTTTGCGACCATTAGGACAACGTGAGAAATCCTATACTACAGTATTTTATTTTTCATTCTTTTCAACAGTAGCATTAATCCCATTTGTCATTTTCACATTTGAACCAATGACTTTATCACAAATCATCATATTATTAATGTCAGGTGTATTCGCTACAGTTGGACAGTTTGGTATAACAATCGCATATAGTCATGCAGCTGCTAAAGACATTTCAATATTTGTATACGCATCTGTCATATTTAGTGCTTTACTCGGTTTCATCATATTTAAAGAAGTTCCAGATTTATTAAGTTATTTAGGATACATCATTATATTCCTTGCAGGATATTATATGTTCAAAAAAGCTCAAAGAAATCCAAAACCTAAAGAATCAATTACAAAAGGAGAATCATAATGTCAGAAGGACGAAATAAAGAAGAATTAAAAGATATCACATTATTAGGAAACCAAAACAATCAATACCATGATCAATATAAACCAGAAGTGTTAGAAGTATTCGACAATAAACATCAAGGTAGAGATTACTTCGTTAAATTTAATTGTCCAGAATTCACTTCTTTATGCCCAATAACTGGTCAACCAGATTTTGCTACGATTTATATATCATACATTCCAAATGTTAAAATGGTAGAATCTAAATCTTTAAAATTGTACTTATTTAGCTTTAGAAATCATGGAGACTTTCATGAAGACTGCATGAACGTTATTATGAACGACTTAATAGAATTAATGGATCCACATTATATTGAAGTTTTAGGTAAATTCACACCACGTGGCGGCATCTCAATAGACCCTTATACTAACTATGGAAGACCTGACTCAAAATATGAAAAAATGGCAGAATATCGCATGATGAACCATGACCTATACCCTGAAAATATAGATAACAGATAGTAGCATATACAGGGAGTGGCACAGAAATATAATAAGAGCAGAAATTCATTATTAAAAATGAATCTCTGCTCTTATTTTTTATGAAAGTCATTGATGCCCTATGAGCTTTTCAGTGTATGGTGTTGAATTTGAGTATGTCTTAGATTAACTTCTGAATTAATCTACAACTTGCTCTATCTCTTCGATTAACTCCCGAATTAATCTACAACTTGCTTAAACTCTTAGATTAACTTCCGACTTAATCTACAACTTGACTGAACTCTTAGATTAACTCCCGAATTAATCTACAACTTGCCCTATCTCTTAGATTAACTTCCGACTTAATCTACAACTTGCCCTATCTCTTAGATTAACTTCCGACTTAATCTACGTCTTATTTTATTTTTTCACATATATAAACTTATTACTCTTTATCATAAGAAAGCGTTTACATTTTTAAAGAAATAATTCTATTTTCTACATCCCTTGATACTACTGGTTTTAATTATTGCAAATAATCATTATTGTATGAATATTAGTAATCTTTAACTTGTGTTTATTTTATGAAACGATTACAATTTAACATGTGCTATTTTTAAGTACATCTAAAATGAATACAGTTTATTATGAGGGGAAGTAAAAAATGGGTAACAAACATTATACAAAAGAGGAAATTATTCAAAGTACACCACGTACTGGTTTCTTTGGTCATCCTAAAGGGTTGTCAACATTATTCCTAACCGAATTTTGGGAAAGATTTAGTTATTATGGAATGAAAGCAATTCTCGCCTACTACATTTACTATTCAGTAGCAAAAGGTGGATTTGGCATTGACCAAGGTTTAGCATTACAAATTGTATCTATTTACGGTGCACTTGTTTACATGAGTGGTGTAATCGGAGGATGGATTGCTGATAGAATTACAGGTACACGACATGCACTGTTCTATGGTGGAATACTCATCATGATTGGTCATATACTATTATCATTACCTAGTAATTTCACATTATTATTAGTCGCACTACTATTCTTAATTATTGGTACTGGATTATTAAAACCAAACATTTCTTCAACTGTTGGTTTATTATACGAAAAGAACGATCCAAGATTAGACTCAGCATTTACAATTTTCTACATGTCAATTAACTTAGGTGCATTATTATCACCACTATTAATCGGTTGGTTACAAGTTAATGTAGGCTTCCATGCTGGTTTCGCAGTAGCAGCAGTAGGTATGTTTCTTGGTTTAGTTATTTATTTCTTAACTAACAAAAAATATTTAGGTCTTGCTGGTATCGAAGTACCTGATCCATTGAATGCAGAAGAAAAGAAAAAAATCACAAAAATCGTTGCAATATGCGTAGTTATAATAGCTATTGTTTGCGTAATTTTAAGTTTATTTGGTCAATTAACATTACCGAACTTTGCAAACTTCATTTCGGTTCTAGGTGTTCTATTACCAATTTATTACTTTGTTAAAATTACAGCTAGTAAAAAAACAGAAGATTACGAACGTTCAAGAGTTTATGCGTACATACCATTATTTATTGCAGCAGTAGCATTTTGGATGATTCAAGAACAAGGTTCTACAGTATTAGCACAATTCGCTGATACTAAAACACAATTAAGTATGTCTAAGTTAACTGGTGGCGCAATTGATTTCTCTATACCAGCAGCTTGGTTCCAATCACTTAACCCGTTCTTCATCATTTTATTTGCACCATTGTTCTCAATCTTATGGGTTAAATTAGGTAAATTCAATCCACCAACAGTTTATAAATTCTCAATTGGTGTATTCTTAGCAGGTCTTTCATACATTATTATGGTTGTACCTTTATCAAGTGACGCATCATTAATTAACCCATTTTGGTTATTCGCTAGTTTCTTACTTGTAACACTTGGTGAACTTTGTATTTCACCTATCGCTTTATCAACAACAACAAAATTAGCACCAAAAGCATTTACAGCTCAAATGATGAGTGTTTGGTTCTTATCAAATGCTATGGCACAAGGGTTAAATGCTCAAATGGTTAAAGTTTATACAAGTATCAGTTCTAATGATTACTTCTTATATTCTGGTATTATAGCAATTGTCATTGCAGTATTATTACTAGTCGCTAGTCCAAAAATCAAAACATTGATGGCCGGCGTAAAATAATTTTTATCGAAGCTAGTATCTTGCTAGTTATGAGCATAAAGAGCAGCAATTCATTTTTAATAATGAATTGCTGCTCTTATTTTTTGTATAAAAATAGCTATTGGTAACGATTTTGTAAAGTGCGGACGCCTGTGGGAATAGTATGCGTGAGAGACTTCAGGCTCGAGCCATACCCCTAGGCAAGCATGCACGTACAAAATCTTAAGACTTTATAAAAAATAGCTATTTATCACGATTTTGTAAAGTGCGGACGCCTGAGGGAATAGTATGCGTGAGAGACTACAGGCTCGAACCATACCCCTAGGCAAGCATGCACGTACAAAATCTTAAGACTTTATAAAAAATAGCTATTTATCACGATTTTGTAAAGTGCGGACGCCTGAGGGAATGGTATGCGTGAGAGACTACAGGCTCGAGCCATACCCCTAGGCAAGCATGCACGTATAAAATCGTAATACTTTATAAAAATATGCATATCTCTGGAAACTTAAAGAAATCAAAACAAATGAGTAATTTTTCATATTTTT
>NZ_RXWZ01000013.1:0-10983 GCF_003970575.1 Mammaliicoccus fleurettii | reverse complement strand
ATTCACAATTTTAGAACTTATTAAAATTTTATTGAATTTTCTAAATTATAGGGTTAAAATGTTCAATAAACTCACTTGATTTTTCGGAGAAGTTTGGAAAGGAAGCGATTTATTATGAGCAAAATGACGCGAGAGGAAATGGTAAAAACAGTTCCTCAGCATGGATTTTTTGGTCATCCACGCGGGCTAGGAATTTTATTCTTTGTAGAATTTTGGGAACGTTTTAGTTATTACGGAATGCGTGCAATATTACTTTATTATTTATACTTTTCTGTAAGTCAAGGCGGACTTGGATTAGATAAAATTACAGCGCAACAAATTATGGCAATGTACGGTTCACTTATATTCATGACAGGTATTTTAGGTGGATGGGTTGCCGATAGATTAATCGGTTCTCGTAGATCACTCATGTATGGTGCTGTATTAATCATGTTAGGTCATTTAGTCTTATCTTTACCATTCGGTTTAGGTGCCTTTTTAATATCTATGATACTTATAATCGTAGGTTCAGGATTAATGAAACCTAATATTTCAAACGTTGTTGGAGGTTTATACCACAAGAACGATAATAGATTAGATGCAGGATTCGTTATATTTTATATGTCAGTTAATATGGGTGCGTTACTATCACCACTTATTATTGACAAAGTACGTGTAAGCGTAGGCTTCCATCAAGGTTTCTCTATCGCAGCCTTTGGTATGCTTCTAGCTTTAATAGCATACGTATTATTCCAAAGAAAAAGTCTTGGAGAAGTTGAAAATCATCCTTCAAACCCATTGAATCATAAAGAAAAAGTAAAATATGCTAAAATTTTTACATATAGCACGATAGGAATCATTATCCTACTAGGTATTTTATATCTAGTTGGACAACTTACATTTAATTCAATCAGTTTAATCGTATTAATCGTTGGTATAGTTGTACCATTTATATATTGGTCAATTATGTATCGAAGTCCTGATATTGATGGAACTGAAAAATCAAGACTGTTAGCATATGTACCATTATTCTTAGCTTCCGTGTTATTCTGGAGCATTCAAGAACAAGGGTCAAATGTACTGGGCGTATTTGCGCAAGAGCATACTCAATTAGATTTAAACGCTTATGGTATTAATTTTGTTATACCAGCAGGTTGGTTCCAATCTATAAATCCATTCTTTATTGTTATATTTGCACCAGTTATCTCATTCTTGTGGCAAAAGTTAGGGAAATACAATCCCTCTACCCCACTTAAATTTGTAATTGGTTTAGCATTTGCAGGTATTTCATTTATTGCAATGATGATTGCAATGTCTATGCAACAAGCAGAACTTATGAACCCAATATGGTTAATACTTAGCTTCTTCTTATGTGTTATTGGGGAACTTTGTTTATCACCTACTGGATCAAGTGTTTCAGTTAAACTTGCACCAAAAGCATTCTCAGCCCAAATGTTAAGTCTATGGTTCTTAACAAATGCAACTGCACAAGGTATTAACGGACAACTCGTTAAACTTATAGAACCACTAGGACAACAAAATTACTTTGGATTGATTGGTGCAATTGCAATCGTCGTGTCACTAATCGTATTATCCATGACACCAAAAATCAAAAAACTTATGCAAGGTATACATTAGTATATTTTAATTTAAAACGCACGATATCTCGTGAGTCTTCGTGCGTTTTTGCCCGATTTAGTCCGAATCGCACGATATCTTCTGAGTCTTCGTGCGTTTTTGCCTGATTTAGTCTGAATCGCACGATATCTCGAAAGTCTTAGTGCGTTTTTGCAGGAATGGAATCGTCATCCACCTATATCAAAAAAGCACGACATCAGCCTGAATGTGCCGATGTCGTGCTTTTATTTATTTTGATGTTTCTGATACTGCTTCATTAGATTTAGCATATTCGCCGTTCTCGCCTAAGAAATATTCTTCTACTTCTTTCCAACTATGAACTTTTGGCCATTTATTATAATCTCTATTATGATCTGCTGCATACATAATAGAGTGATTGTTAAAGCTTTCTAATTGTTTAGGATTGTCATCAATTAGGTAGTCTGTATTGACGATGCCTTTATCACCACAAAATACAAAATGTTGTGGGCTTAAAAATGGCATATGTTCTCTAAGCCAAGCATATTTATCTGCAAATGATGTTGGTACGTCCATTGCAGCTGTAACAATATATACATCATAATATTCGTTTAATTTTTGAACCACTTCAATCGCATTTGGAAATACTTCTAAATCTCTAAAAAATCCATCTTCCCTTAAAATCTCAGTAAGAACGCCTTGATGTTCAGGCATCATATTACGGATTTTTGTACCTTTAAGTTCTTCCATTGTAACATTTGAAGATGTTTCTTCATTGTAACGTCTTAGTAATTTTTTAATAGTGTCAGCTAGGACTTCATCCATATCAATACCGATTGTTTGCTTCGTCATTGTACCTTCTCCTTTATATATCAATGTCTACTAGTATATCAAAGAAGTTACTGACTTTCCTTTCTTATGACCCCTACTCCTCAAAAAAAGTTTCTAATACTTGTAACATTTTATCATTATGCTCACTAAATCCTATCGTGATTCGAACACCATTCGGAAATGGTCTTGTTATAAATCCTTCTTTAAGTAAATAATCATATAATACTTGAGGTTGGTCAGTATTTACATAGATAAAATTCGTCTGACTATCATATATATGCTCTTTGAAAGAAGCATTTAAAAATTTCTCGATTTCTTGTCTGTTTCTTTGTGTAATATCTTTTAAATAGCTTTGATCTTTTATTGCTGCATCTGCCGCAACTGCTGATAATGATGTTACGTTAAATGGTAGTCTTACTATATCTAGCTGGTCTAATAAAGATTCGTTTGCTATTGCATATCCTATACGTTGCGATGCTAATCCATACGCTTTAGATAAAGTTCTTAATAGGACCACTTGGTTATATTGTGACAACAATTCTAAACTGTTTGGAACATCATCAGCAACCGCAAATTCTAT
Source organism: Mammaliicoccus fleurettii (assembly GCF_003970575.1). Lineage (GTDB taxonomy): Bacteria > Bacillota > Bacilli > Staphylococcales > Staphylococcaceae > Mammaliicoccus > Mammaliicoccus fleurettii. The sequence goes on along the minus strand of NZ_RXWZ01000013.1, from coordinate 7,997 downwards.
GTACGCTTCATCAATCAACACAATAATATCGTCAGGCACTTTTTTAATAAAAGCTTCTATATCATCATGTGATAAATAAGTACCAGTTGGGTTATTAGGATTACATATCCATATTAATTTTGTCTTATCTGTAATTTGTTCATACATAGCATCTAAATCAAAATAACCATCTTTAAGAGGTGTTGTTTTAACTTGTGCGCTTTCTATGATGGCATGATGTTTGTATTGTCCAAACGTCATATCACTCGTTAATATTTCATCTCCAGGCTCTAATACAGTTCTAGAAATAATCATGATAACTTCATCCAAACCTGAACCGAAAAAGATTTTCTCTTTTTTTACGTTGAGGAATGTACTTAATGTTTCTTTTACTTCAAACTGTTTTACTTCTGGATAATAAAATAATTCATCTAAATTATTTTTAATGGCTTCTTTAACTTTTGGTGAAGGACCATATAAATTTTCATTTGAAGCAAGCTTGACCATTTCTCTATCTATGCCATACTTTTCTTTTAATTGTCTCGGTGATAATCCCGGTTGATATGCCTGTAATTCACTTAACTGTTGCTTCATAATCTAAGACCTCCAAATTGAAATATAAAAAACGGTAAATCGAAATTTACCGTTTTTTTAATTTATTAGTATTATAGACCTAATCATTTTCATAAATCAATGGTATTTAGTTAATCAGATCATTCTTCTCTAAATATTCTTTTGCTACTTGATACGCATCTTCATCTTTAATCGTTACTCTATGATTCATTTCTTGCATCTCTTCATCAGAAATTTTGCCTTTTAATTTATTCATTGCTTTAACAACTTCAGGATGCTCTTTTACAGTTTTTTTCTTCATCAAAGGCGCACCTTGATATGGTGGGAAGAGCTTTTTATCATCTTCTAAAACAACCATACCATATTCTTTAAGCTCAGCATCTGTAGAATACGCATCAATCAAATCAATATCTTTACTTTCAAGTGCTTGATAACGCAATTTAGGTTCCATAGTTTTTACATCTTTAAAGTTCAAATCATATTTCTTCTGAATGCCTTTATAACCATCTTCACGGTCGTTGAATTCTAATGTAAAACCAGGTCTAATATCATTTTCAACTTTTTTCAAATCAGAAATTGTTTTGATATCATGTTTCTTTGCATACTCTTTTTTAACAGCTAAAGCATAAGTGTTGTTATATTTCATCGGTTCAAGCAATTGCATATCAAACTTTTTGTCTAAGCCATTATTTGCTTGCTCATAGACGCCTTTTTCTGATGTAGATTTTGGCGTTTCTTTAGTTAATTCACCTAGCACCGTACCTGTAAATTCTAAATAACCATCTATTTCATCAGATTTTAATGCATTGAACAAGAATGACGTTTTACCCATACCTGCTTTAACTTCTACTGTATTATCAGTTTCTTCTTCGATTAATATTTTATACATATTCGTAATGACTTCAGGTTCAGAGCCTAGTTTACCTGCTAAAGTAATTTTGTCACCTTTTTGAGCAAATAATGGAATCGTTACGGATAATAAGAATATCAACAATATTGTGCCTAAAATAATTAATGATTTTTTATATGAGATTTTCTCTAATATTCTTAAAAATACATCAAAGAAAATAGCTAATATTGCCGCTGGAATAGCACCTAATAATATTAACGAAGTATTATTTCTATCAATACCTAAAAGTATTAAATCCCCTAATCCACCAGCACCAATTAAAGCAGCTAGAGTTGCAGTACCAATGATAAGTACCATGGCAGTTCTTATACCTGCCATCATAACTGGCATAGCAAGTGGTAGTTCAACTTTAGACAATCTTCTTCCTGTTTTCATACCAATGCCTCGTGCCGCTTCAATAAGAGATGGGTCGACTTCTTTAATACCTGTATATGTGTTCCTTAATATCGGCAATAAAGCATAAATTACAAGTGCAATAATTGCAGGAATACGTCCGATACCAAATAGCGGAATCATTAAACCTAATAAAGCAAGAGACGGTATTGTTTGTAATACTGCAGCTATATTAATAATGACTTCTGCTAATTTTTTAGTCTTAGTTAGTAAAATACCTAATGGCACTGCTATTACAACTGCTATTAGCAATGCAATAAATGATAGTTGAATATGTTCTAATAATGTCTCTAATAACTGACCTTTTCTACTTGCAAGTGTCTCAAATAATGCATTCATTATGAAACACCTCTATTCTTTTCTGCCAAATAGCTAAATACATATTGTCTAGTCACGATATGGCTAGGGACATTGTCGCCTTTATCCATTATGATAGCTTCGTGTTCAGCTAATAGCCCATATATATCATCAATTGTTTTAGATGGGTCTACTTTTGGATATTGTTCAATTGAATCTGTATGTACTTCTGATATCGGTTGTGCTATATCACCTAACTTAACTTGCTTTAATACATGTGCATCTACATTACCAATAAATGATTTTACAAAATCATTTTTAGGTCGATGAATAAAATCATCTGCCGTTCCAATTTGTTCTACATGACCTTGATTTAACAAACAAATAAGGTCTCCCATTTTCATCGCTTCGTCAATATCATGTGTTACAAAGACGATTGTTTTTTTAATTTTAGACTGAAGTTCTAATAAATCATCTTGTAAATTTTTTCTACTGATTGGATCCAATGCGCTAAATGGCTCGTCCATTAATACAACTGGTGGGTCTGAAGCAAGTGCACGTATTACACCAATACGCTGTTGTTGACCACCAGATAATTCGCTTGGATATCGATTTCTAAAAGTTTCTGGATCTAAACCAACCATATTTAACAATTCATCTACTCGATTAGCGATTTCTTTCTTTTTCCATTTTTTCATTTCTGGAACTTGAGCTATATTCTCTTTAATCGTCATATGTGGAAATAGCGCTATTTGTTGGAGTACATATCCAATATCCCATCTCATTTCAGAAACATCATAATCACTAATCGGTTTATCATTAAAATATATATATCCTTCCGATAATGAAATGAGTCTATTAATCATTTTAAGAGTTGTTGTTTTTCCACAACCTGATGGCCCAATTAGAACAAAAAATTCTCCTTCGTTAATATTGAAACTTATATTATCTACTGCTTTTTTATCCCCGTATATTTTTGAAACCTCTTCAAATTGGATCATTCATAGACACCACATTTCTTTTTATTGTCTGTAACTAAATTACTTTTTTATTATTTACCCTAATGTCACAATAAAATGCCTATAACGCCTTATATTGGTTGTTTATAATTTTTAATAGTATCAATAAAAATTGGACAATAATGTTTCAACTTATAACTTCCAATTCCATCAATTAGAATCATTTCTTTTTTAGATTCTGGTAACTTCTTAGCAAATTGCTCTAAAATTTGATCTGAGAAGATAGATAAAGGTGACACTTCTAGCTCTTTACTTAAATCTTTTCTAACCTCAATTAAGCGTTCAAATAAAGAACGGTCAACATCTGTAATTGTTTGTATGTCTACTATTTCTTTTGGCTTAGTCTTGAATGGTGTGGTCATAATTTCGACATTTCCTCTAAGTACTTCCATAGCATCTTGGTCTACGCTTAATATTTCTTTATGCTCATTTAAATAACCTTTATAACGTAATTCATCTAATAAATGATGACATTCATTTGTTGTATAGTCTTTTAATATACCATACGTACTTAATTCATCGTATCCTAGTGATGAAATTTGAGGGGTTTGTTCACCTCTTAATACTTGTATAATCATATTTCTTTTTTCTTTTTGTTTTAATCTTGCTACACAACTCAATATTTTTTGAGCTTCTGTTGTCATATTGTATGATTTTTCAGATTGAATACAACTTGAACATCTACCACATTCTTCTAATTTCTCATCAGGGTTGAAATAATGTATCATCATTGCTTCAAGACATTTAGTTGTCTTAGTATATTGAATCATTTGTCTAAGCTTTTCACCTTGTTTTTCTTTATACTCATCATCAGCAGGGCTAGAAGATATAAAGAATTTTTGAAGGTCAATATCTCTATCTGAGAACAATAGAATACATTCACTATCTAATTGATCTCGACCAGCTCTACCCGCTTCTTGATAATAAGATTCAATATCTTGAGGCATATTGTAATGAATGACAAATCTTACATTGGATTTATCTATACCCATCCCAAATGCATTTGTAGCGATTGCTAACTTTATATCATCTTCAATAAATTTACGTTGGGCACGTTCTCTTTCTTCTTTAGGAAGCCCTGCATGGTACATAACATTTTTAATATTCATATCATCAAGCGTTTCACTCAACTGCTCTACTTGCTTTCGTGTGGAGCAATAAATAATTCCTGATTGGTTAATGTTTGTTCTCACATAGTCTTTAACAAAATTAAGTCTTTGATATGTATTGTTCACTTTAAATGTTAAATTTTCACGTTTAATAGATGTTTCAATAATATCATTTTCAGCAATTCCTAATTTTTGAGAGATATCTGCTTGAACTTCTTTTGTAGCCGTTGCAGTTAAAGCCACTAGTCTAAAGTGATGAGGTAAACTCATGACGTGTGTGATTACTTCTTGGTAACTTGGTCTAAAGTCATGTCCCCATTTAGAGATACAATGTGCTTCATCAAATGCTATAAGTTGAACATCACACTTATTAATCATTTGGATAAACTGTGGTTGGTTAAATCGTTCTGGTGCAATATATAGAAAATCTAACTGTCCTGAAATGAGCTCGCTCTCAACTCTTTTCTTTTCTTTACTCGTTAAAGTACTATTTAAAAATTCAGCCTTAATACCCATCGATCTCAAGCTATCAACTTGGTCTTTCATTAAAGAAATCAACGGACTAATGACAATTGTAAGTCCATCTAAATATAGACCTGGCACTTGATAACAAATTGATTTACCTCCACCAGTAGGCATAACACCTAAAGTGGGACGATGATTGATAACTTTATCTATAATTTCTTTCTGTCCATCTCTAAATTGCTGATATCCGAAATACTCTTTTAAAATATTTTGCATCTATATATACACCTCTATACGCTTATAATCTGTCTGATAAGGATGACCAACGCATATAATCTTCTTCATATTGCGTTTCAATCGATGTTTTTTCATTTGTTAGTTCGTTTAATTTTTCATAATTAGTCGCATGTTCAACCATTTCTTGCTCAAGCTCTACTAATCTTGATTCTATATATTCAATATTTTCTTCTAGTTGTTCAAGTTCTCGTTTTTCTTTAAATGACAATCTAGTAGTTGTTTTAGATTTTACTTCAGCTTTTTGAGCTTCTTTATATTGTTGTGTTGCTTTTTTATCGACTGTTTTTTTATATGCTAAATAATCTTCAAAAGTACCTAACATTGGTTCTATTTGCTTATCATGGATATACCAATATTTATTAGCCACTTTATTTAAGAAATATCTATCATGGCTTACAGTGATAACTGTTCCACCGAACTCATTAATATAAGCTTCTAAAATTGTTAATGTTTCAGTGTCTAAATCATTTGTTGGCTCATCTAAAATTAAAACATTAGGCTCATGTACTAATAATTTAAGTAAGTAAAGTCTCTTCTGCTCTCCACCTGATAGTTTATTAATTTGTGTGCCATGTGTTTGACTTGGAAATAAGAATCTTTCTAACAATTGTGTAACTGACACAACAGTACCATCTTTCTCTTTAGCTACTTCACTTTCTTTTCTCAAGTAATCTATCATTCTGTCATCAGACGTCAAGCTTTCATCTTGCTGTTTGAAATAAGCTATTTTTACTGTTTGACCAGTAATCAAGTTACCACCAAAAGTCTGGTCTAAGCCACTTATAATGTTAAGGAGTGTTGTCTTACCAGCACCGTTTTCTCCAACAATTCCAATTCTATCGCCCTTTTGTATAATTGTCGTAAAGTGCTCGAATAAAGTTCTGTCACCGATGGACTTCGAGATATCATCTAATTCGAAGACCTGTTTCCCTAATCGAGAATGTGCTAAATTCAAGCTCGCTTCTCCTTGTATCTTCTTGTTAGACAAATCATCTTCTAAATTATTAAATCTTTGAATTCTCGCTTGTTGTTTAGTTGATCTAGCTTTTGCACCTTGTCTCATCCAATGCAATTCTTGCTTATACAGTGCTTTTTTCTTAACATGTTGCTGAGCTTCTATTTCTTCTTTTTCAGCTCTTGCTTCAATATAAGATTCATAATTACCGGGATAACTTGTTAATTTACCATTTGAAAGTTCAACAATTCTAGTTGAAACTTGATTTAAGAAGTGACGATCATGTGTAACAAACATGATTGTATGAGGGTATTGTTTGATATAATTAACGAGCCATTCTATTCCTTCAATATCTAAATGGTTTGTAGGCTCATCTAACAATAATAAATCAGGTTTACGTATCAATTCTTTAGCTAGTGCAACTCTCTTTTGTTGTCCACCACTCAAAGTAGAAACCTTTTTAAGATAGTCATTTATACCTAGTTTTGATAGAATAGTTTTAACGTCTGCACTGTAATCCCAAGCATTTAATCGATCCATATCAGATTGGTATTGCATCATAAGATCTAAATCTTTAGATTCACCAGTTTGCTGATATCGATTTAAAGCGCTTTCGTATTGGGCAATGACTTTTGTCATTTCAGTTTCATTATTTAATACTTCATCTATTACAGATAAAGATCCATCAAGTTCAGGCTTTTGGCTTGCATATGCTATTTGATATTGGTTAGGATAAGATGTCTTTGCATCATAATCATCATCAATATTTGCTATAACTTTAAGCAAAGTACTCTTACCTGTTCCATTAATACCAACTAGTCCAATGCGTTCTTTGTAAGATACGGATAAATCTAAATCATTAAAAATAACTTTATCACCATATTGCTTATTAAGTTTTTCAATTTTATATGCTTCCATGAATTAACATCCTTTAATTTTCTCAGTTTTCAATTAATATATTATACACTTTTTTTCAAACAAAAGATACGAAGGAGCAAAAACTATGCAAGACTTTTTTACAGAACTACCCCCATATTTACAAGCATTATTCGCAGGTATTATCACATGGCTGTTAACTGCATTCGGTGCATCATTCGTTTATTTGTTTAAAAATATAGACACAAAAGTAATCAATACGATGCAAGGTTTCGCAGCTGGCGTGATGATTGCAGCTAGTTTTTGGTCACTATTACAACCTTCAATTGAGCAAAGTTCTGACTCGGCAATGCCATGGTTACCAGCGGCAATTGGCTTTTTATTAGGTGGATTATTCATTAGATTATTAGACTTTGTTATACCACACGCACACCAAAATGCTGTAGACAAAAGTCAAAAAGTCGAAGGACCTGATACTAAATTAGGTAAAAATACATTACTATTTTTAGCAATCACACTTCATAATATTCCAGAAGGTCTAGCAATAGGTGTTGCTTTTGGTGGAGTAGCAACTGGTAATGATGGTACTACATTATTAGGCGCACTTGGTTTAGCAATAGGTATCGGTATCCAAAATATCCCTGAAGGTGCAGCACTTTCAATGCCAATACGTGCCTCAGGTTTAACAAGATGGAAATCCTTTAACTACGGACAAGCATCGGCATTAGTTGAACCTGTATTTGCAATGTTAGGTGCATTATTAGTCGTTGTAGCGACACCAGTTTTACCATATGCACTCGCATTTGCAGCTGGTGCTATGATATTTGTAGTTGTAGAAGAATTAATACCCGAATCACAGTCTGGAAATAACACAGACTTAGCCACATTAGGTCTAATGGGTGGATTCACTATTATGATGATTCTAGACGTAGCATTAGGATAAAGACAATCCCCGAAGTTTTGATCAAAACTTCGGGGATTTTTATGAATATATGCTGTAACTAGAGATTTCAGTATGGAAATAGTATTCTATTAGTCAAGTCCATAATTTTGTGTAATATCTTTAGATGTAATCAACCATTGGTTTTTTCTAGGGTATTAACAAAATATATATGCTTGGTTTT
>NZ_RXWZ01000126.1 GCF_003970575.1 Mammaliicoccus fleurettii | reverse complement strand
AGAGTTTGGACAAGTTGTAGATTAATTCGGCAGTTAAGCGAAGAGTTTGACCAAGTTGTAGATTAAGTCCGCAGTTAAGCGAAGAGTTTGACCAAGTTGTAGATTAAGTCATAAGTTAATCTAAGAGTTTAACCAAGTCGTAGATTAAGTCGGAAGTTAATCTACAACATCCTCAAAATCAACCCTAGCCAGGGTGGGACAACGAAATATTTTTTATAAAATGAGATTTCTGTCCCACTCCCAAAACAAAAAGCACTACCTACTAATGTAGGTAGTGCTTTTCTATATAATAGTCTTGGTTAATTTAAAAATAATGGCGGAGGAAGAGGGATTCGAACCCCCGCGAGCCGTTAAGCCCCTGTCGGTTTTCAAGACCGATCCCTTCAGCCGGACTTGGGTATTCCTCCAAATAAGACAATACTTATCTTATAACATGCCATCACTCATGTCAACAAAAACCGCAAAAATTAAATTGTAATTTTTTTCTTTAAGGCTTTATCTACAGATTTTGCGACTGCTCGACCTTCTTTTATTGCCCAAACTACTAAACTTTGACCTTTTCTTGCATCACCAGCGACAAATATTTTATCTTGATTCGTTCTAAAATCTTTTTCATTTGCGACTATTTTATTACGCTTGGTATTTAAATTAAATGAATGTGGTACTAAATGCTCAGTTCCTTCAAAACCTATTGATAATAATACTAAATCTGCTGGCCAATGGCGTTCAGTTCCTTCTACAATAACCATACCATCTTCCGTTTCTTCTAATACTTGTGTATAAAGGCCACGGATATTATCATTCTCATCGACATCATAACGCATCGTTTGAATACCATAAGCTCTTGGTTCAAATCCAAATTTTTCACGGTACTCTTTATGAGCGTAGTCTAATTTGAATATTGGCATTGGTAATGGCCAAGACGTATTTTGTTCCATTTTGTCAGTCAATCTTACATATTTATTAAATTGAACTACTGATTTACAATTATCTCTTAATGCTGTTGCTACACAGTCTGCACCAGTATCACCCGCACCTATTACAATCACATTTTTACCTTTTGCTGTTATTGTCGGTTCTTCAATTTCTCCCATTTGTAATTGCGTTTGTTCTGTTAAATATTCCATTGCAAAATGAATACCAAAACTCATGCGTCCTTCTAATGGTAAGTCTCGTCCTTTTTGTGAACCGGTGCAAACTATAATCGCATCATATTGTGCATCTAGTTCTTCTTTCGTGATGTCTTTCCCCACATTAACATCTGTCTTAAAGACGATACCTGCTTCTTCCATTAATTTAACACGACGCTCAATCACTTCTTTATCCAACTTCATACTTGGTATACCGTACATAAGCAAACCACCAGGACGATGATTTCGCTCATATACCGTCACATTATAACCTAATAAATTTAATTCTTCTGCTGCAGTTAAGCCTGCTGGACCACTGCCTATAATCGCAACTTTCTCTTCAAGACGTTGTTCTGGAAACTTAGGTTTAACAAGTCCCATATCATATGCTTCATCAATAATTGTGCGTTCAATTCCTTTAATGGCTACTGAATCATTATTAATAGCTAAGACACATGACGATTCACATGGTGCCGGACAGACACGACCAGTAAATTCAGGGAAGTTATTCGTTTCAGATAATCTTTCATATGCTTCTTTATAATCTTTTCGATAAACTAAGTCATTCCATTCAGGTATATAGTTACCGATTGGACAACCTATTGTATCTCTACCGAATGATGAGCCTGTCTGACAAAATGGTGTGCCGCAGTCCATACAACGGGCACCTTGTGTTGCAGCATCTTCTGTTGTAAAGCGTTGTTGGAATGGTTCATATCCATTTATTCTATCTTTTAATGACAACTCATCAAGTTGTTGCTTAGGATACTTCATAAAACCTTTAAATTCACCCATAATATGCCCTCCTTCTTAATATACAGAAGCCAGTTCTTCTTCATCACCTATAGATTTTCGATCATCAAAGAATGCATTTAAAAGTGCGTCTTCTTCGTTTTCTAATTTGTGTTGTGAAATCTTCTGCATCATGAGTTTATAGTCTTTAGGAATCACTTTTACTACTTTTTCAACAATTGTGTCGAATGATGCTAACACTGCTTTTGCTTTTTTACTATTTGTATATTTAACATGCTCTTCTAACATATGTTTTAAATTAGCTATTTCATCTACGTCTTTTAAAGTTTCAAATTCAAGTGTATCCAACGCGTTTCTTTTCTTGAATGCTTCAACATCTGAAGGCATTGCATAACACACGCCACCACTCATACCTTGACCAAAGTTACGCCCAACATCTCCTAGGATAACTACACGTCCTCCAGTCATATATTCTAATCCGTGATCTCCAACACCTTCGACAACAACTTTTACACCACTGTTTCTAACACAGAAACGTTCTCCCACTCGTCCGTTTATATAAGAAGTACCACTCGTTGCACCATAGAAACAAACATTACCAACAATGATATTATCTTCTCTATCTTCATTCGGTGCTTTCAAGATTAATTTACCTCCAGATAAACCTTTACCAAAGTAGTCGTTTGCATCACCAGTATGATGTAAAGTCATACCTTTAGGCGTGAATGCGCCATAGCTTTGTCCAGCATGTTTAAATGTCTTAACATGTATCGTATCTTCTGGTAAGCCTGGTTCGCCGTGTACTTCTGTGATATAACTACCTGTGATAACACCAACATCTCGTTCTGTATTACGCACATTATAGCTTCCTACAAATTTTTCGCCGTGATCAATTGACGCTTTTGCATCTTGATACAACTTAGTTAAATCAAATCCTTCATCAAGGTAATGATTTTGATTAGTTGAACGATATCTTTCACCTTCGTTTACGAACAACAATGCTTCTAAATCTAATTCTTTTGCTTTCGGATGAGAATAGTATCTCTTAGACACTTCTAGTAAATCTGTTCTACCAACAAGATCATCCATTGTTTTTAATCCTAAAGAAGCAAGAACTTCTCTTATTTCCTCGGCAATAAAGTACATAAAGTTCACGATGTGATCCGCTTTACCCGTAAATAATTTACGTAAATCACCATTTTGAGTCGCTATACCTACTGGACATGTATCTTTATGACAAACTCTCATCATAATACATCCAAGAACTACTAATGGTGCACTTGCAAAAGCAAATTCTTCAGCACCTAGTGCACACGCTAAAGCTACGTCACGACCCGTCATTAATTTACCATCCGTTTCAAGCGTTACACGTGAGCGAAGCCCATTTAACATAAGGGTTTGATGCGTTTCTGATAAACCGATTTCCCATGGTAAACCAGCATGCTGAATACTCGTCTTAGGAGAAGCTCCCGTACCACCATCGTAGCCGCTTATAACAATTTTATCGGCATGTGCTTTTGCAACACCTGCTGCAATAGTACCAACGCCTGATTTTGAAACGAGTTTGACGCTAATATCTGATTTTCTATTAGCATTCTTCAAATCATGAATTAATTGCGCTAAGTCTTCAATAGAATAAATATCGTGATGCGGAGGTGGCGAGATTAAACCAACACCAGGTGTCGAGCCTCGAACTTCAGCTACCCATGGATAGACTTTTGTTCCAGGTAACTGGCCGCCTTCACCAGGTTTTGCACCTTGTGCCACTTTAATTTGAATTTCTTTTGCGTGTTGTAAGTAATCACTCGTCACACCGAATCGACCGGAAGCTACTTGTTTGATTGCACTCATGTAGTTTGTTCCGTCTGGTTTAACAATAAAGCGTTCAGGGTTTTCTCCACCTTCACCACTATTACTTCGTCCGCCAATTCTATTCATCGCTTCTGCTAAAGTTTGATGCGCTTCTTGAGAAATTGAACCGAAACTCATTGCACCTGTTTTGAATCTTGTAACAATTTGATCTGCTGACTCTACTTCTTTCAAATCAATTGCTTTTTCAGATTTAAAATCAAGTAAATTTCTTAAATGACTCATGCGTTCATTATCAGCCGCTTCTGAATATTCTTTGAACATTTCAAAGTTATTTTCTCTACAAGCGTGTTGTAATAAATGAATTGTTTTCGGGTTAAATGCATGATGCTCTCCTTGCTGTCTCCATTGGAAAGTACTACCCGTATTTAAATGCTTAATGCGTTCTGATTGTCTTGCTTTATTTTCTTTATCAATCGTTTCTATAGATATACCAGACAATTTAGACGGTGTACCTGTGAAATATTCATTGATTACATCTTTACCTAAACCAATTGCTTCAAATATTTGAGCACCTTGGTAACTCTGCACAGTTGAAATACCCATCTTAGCCATAACTTTGATAACACCTGCAGATAACGTTTGACTATACGTATCGATATTCTGCTCAACCGTACCTTCAAGACGGCCCGCAGCAGTTAAATCTTCTATCGTATAATGTGCTAAATAAGGCACAACAGCGTTTGCTCCATAACCGATTAAAGTTGCTAAATGATGCACTTCTCTACATTCACCAGAGTATGCGACAATGCTTGTATCAAGACGTTGTCCGGTTCTTATCAAATATTGATGAATATGGCTCACTGCTAATAGCATTGGCATTGCAAATGATACCTCTTCATCTTCAACAGATTCATCTTCTAAAACAATAATTTCAGCGCCATTTTTTACAGCTTTGGAAACACTTTTTCCTAAGTCATCGAGCGCTTCTTTCAGCGATCCTGTATAAGTTGTCGGAATAACTGCTACACCAAAATTGCTTTCTTGAATTTTTTCAAGTTGTGCTTTTGACAATACTGGGTGGTTCAATTGAATTCTCTTTGTATTATCTTTATGTGGTTCTAACAAGTTACCTTCTTTTCCTAAATACACCAATTCACTTGTTAAAATCTTTTCTCTATATGAATCAATAGGTGGATTCGTAACTTGCGCAAAATGTTGTTTAAAATAATTAAACAACGATTCAGGTCTTGTACTCAATACTGCAACAGGCGTATCAAATCCCATGGCTCCAATTGGGTCTTTTTTCTCGTTAACAAGCTCAGACATGTATTTGTTGATCTCTTCTTTTGTATATCCGAAACGACGTTGTAATTGGAATAATTTCTCCTGTTCTACATGTGAAGGTGCAGCTACAATGTCATTTACATCTAATTCTTTATGACTAATCCATTCGTCATAAGGATATTCACTTGCGATACGTTGTTTTAACTCGTCATTTTCAATTACTTTATTCTCTTTAAAGTCTACTAGTAAGAGTTTCCCTGGATTCAATTGCCCTTTGTAGACAACATGCTCTTCATCTACATCAATTACACCTACTTCAGATGAAAATATAATTTCATTAGTATCTGTGATCGTATAACGTCCAGGTCTCAATCCATTACGATCTGTTAAAGCACCTAATTTATCACCATCACAGAAGCTAATCATAGTTGGTCCATCCCATGGCTCCATCAAATAACTGTAATACTCGTAGAATGCTCTAATTTTCGGGTCTTGCGTATCATTGTATAACCAAGGTTCAGGTATCAATAGCATTGCTGCTTGTTCTGGAGGAATACTTAAACTCAAGAACTCTAAAGCGTTATCGACTATAGCCGAGTCACTTCCTGATTCATCTAATACCGTTCCAATTTTATCTTTGACATCCCCAAAAATAGTCTCAATTAATTTGTCTTGACGAGCACGCATCCAATTAACATTACCTTTAATCGTGTTAATCTCACCATTATGCATTAATAATCTATTAGGATGTGCTCTCTTCCAACTTGGAAATGTATTTGTACTAAATCTAGAATGGACTGAGCCAAATTTCGAAACATAAGATTCATCTAATAAATCAGTATATAAACCTTTAATTTGATCTGAACGCAACCAACCTTTATAAACAATTGTTCTTCTAGATAAACTTGCAAAATATAAATCTAAATCTTGTTCATCACCATATCGTTCAATCTGCTTACGTGCAATAAATAAAGAACGATCAAAGTGTTCGCTCGTTTTGTTTTCAACAAATACTTGTTGAATATATGGCATTGTCTCCGCAACATGTTCTGCTAATACGGAAGAGTCTACCGGCACATCTCTATAAGAAATAACCTTTAATCCTTCTGCTTCAAAAAAAGCATTGAATTTCGCTTCGTGTTCACTACCTGCTATTTTCTTATCAGTGAAAAACATACCAACTGCATAATTTTCTTCTTCAGGTAAATTTAATTTTAATTTTTGTTTAAAATAGAGGTGAGGGACTTCAGTCATAATACCAGCACCATCGCCAGTAATACCATCTGCTCCAACTCCACCTCTATGATCTAACCTACATAGCATTTCAATTGATTTTAATACAATATCATGTGACCTTTTGTTGTCCATATTGGCGTAAAAACCAATTCCACAAGCATCATGCTCGTCCATAGAATCATATAGGCCAAGTTGTCTTCTATCTTTCTTAAATGACATACGACATCACCTCAACAGTAAATTTCAGAATCTTCAATAATTTATAGTTTATATCATACTTTATAAAGACTCATCTTAACAATATATAAAATAGATGAAATATATCTAAAAATTAGATAAAATAAAAGCGAGGTGTTAAAGATGGAGATAAAACAATTAATTTACTTTAGAGAAGTTGCAATCAGAGAGCATATTTCAGAAGCTGCATTAGAATTAGAAATCGCACAATCTGCTGTGAGTAGACAAATTGCTAATTTAGAAAAAGAACTTAACACAACGTTATTTTTAAGAGAAGGTAGAAATGTTAAACTAACAGACAGTGGCGAACTCCTTCTTTCACAAGCGAATCAAATTTTAAGTTTGATTGACGAAACGAAAGAGCTTTTCATACATCAAGAACAAACGGACAAACGTTCTATTAAACTCGCTTATACAGAAAGTTATGTTTCGCAAGCATTACCAGCAATCATTAAATCTTATGAACGCGACTTCAATTTAGAAATTAGACCAATGATGATGACACCTACAGAAATTGAAGAAGCCTTACTTTCACATCAAATAGATGTCGCATTATGTGAATTAACACCGAAACTATTAAACAATAAAAACACCATTAAACATACATTATTCGAAGAAACATACAATCTATATGTGCACAACAACAACGATTTATCTATGAATCCTAAACCGCCATTATCACAATTAAGCAATCAATACATTTATCATTTCAACACATTGCCCGACCAAATAGCACAATTAATACGTAAGCATGCATCACAGAAAGCATATCCAATTTCAAATTTCGCATTATTACGACAAACATTACTATCTGAAAAAGGTGTGCTTATCATTCCTGACTATTTAAGTAATGGAATAGAGAATGAACATCTCACTAAGATTGCTTTAACACATACAGAATTAAAAAGAACAATCAACGTTGTATATTTAGAGAATAATCAAAATAACCAATTAAAAACTTTCATAGAACACACACGTTCATTATTACAAAGACAAGCAACTTATCATTAAGGAGGCATAATCTTAAAATGGACTTTATCAATAGATCGACAGAAGAAATTGCTACTGACTTACTTGGCGTCAGAATAATCCATGAAACTAAAGATATCACTTATACAGGTTATATTGTTGAAACAGAAGCATATATTGGTAAACACGACAAAGCTGCACACTCTTTTAACGGAAAGCATACTAAAAGTGTACAATCACTTTATCGTGAAGGTGGCACAATTTATGCCCACTCCATGCATAAACAACTGCTCATTAACTTCGTGACACAAGTTGAAGGAGAACCTCAAGGTGTCTTAATAAGAGCTATTGAACCTGAATACGGAATTGAACAAATGGAAATCAATCGTAATGGTAGAACAAGTATTGAATTAACAAATGGTCCTGGAAAGTTCACACAAGCTATGAACATTTCTAAATCATTAGATGGTACTAAACTTAATGCTGGACGTCTTAAAATAGATACTACTAATCGTAAATTCCCTAAGAGTGTCGACCTATCTGCTAGAATCGGTGTGCCAAATAAAGGGGAATGGACAGATAAACCTTTACGATTTACAGTAGCTGGACATCCATATATATCAAAAGCAAGAAAGCGTGATTCTATACCTTGCAAAGACACATGGAAATAATTAATGTATTAATATAGAAGAAAGTATATTCAAATCAAATGAAAAACGATGGTGTAATTACATGAATCCACAACTCAAATCACAATTTAAAAAGCCATTTAACATAACAATTGTTGTCTTCATACTATTAATAATTGGTGCTTATATATTCACACAAAACAATGCACATTTTTATAAGACACCTGTTGGACAAATTACGAACATTACCAACAAGACTGCTGAACAGACTATTGATCAAAACAAAAATAAAGATACGCTACATAAAGAAAAAATTCATTTAAAAATAATGAATGGGAAACATAAAGGAGATAAAATTGAAATCTCCCATAAATACACAAATTCTTTAACTGATTCTGAAAAATATCATAAAAAAGACCAAGTTCTACTATCTTATAAAGGTAAAGAAGATACGGCAATTATTAAAGGGTTAAAAAGAGATGGATCTGTAACACTCATGACTGGTTTGTTTCTATTAACATTACTATTAGTCGGTAGAAAATCTGGTTTATATTCGATTATTTCACTTGTCATCAACGTTACCGTACTATTATTTATGATCGATTATTTTATGAAACATAATAACCATCACTTCTTTATATTGATGACCATAACCGTTATCTTTTCAACGGTCGTTTCATTATTGCTTGTTAGTGGACTTAATCGAAGAACTTTCGTTGCAATCATTTCAACGCTATTCGGCACATTCTTAAGTATTGGAATAGCCCAATTAATAATGATGTTAACAAATAGTGATGGCATTAAATATGAAACGATGAGCTTTTTGACGATACAACCGACACAAATCTTTCTAGCATCGGTATTAATCGGTTCACTTGGTGCTGTATTGGATGTTGCGATTACTTTAACGAGTTCTTTATATGAAATTAAAAAGCAACATCCTAACATCCCCCTTAAACAATTAAGGCAGTCTGGCATCAATATTGGCAAAGATATTATGGGTACAATGACGAACATATTATTCTTCGCCTACTTATCAGGAAGTATTCCAATGGTTATTCTCTATTTCAAAAATAGCAACACGATAACTTATACTCTCTCAATGAACTGGTCCTTAGAAATAACGAGAGCACTCATGGGTGGGATAGGCATTGTTATTACGATACCTATAACAATATTTGTTGCGATGTTATTTTTACAGAGAGAGGAGGCTAACCGATGACAACATTCATCTTAGCTATCATCTTACTTCTACTTATGATTATAGTAGGTGGGAAAACAGGATTCCGATCATTTATAACATTATTTTTAAACTTAATTACGTTATTTATCGCTTTACTATTAATCATTTATAAAGTACCAATATTCATCGTGTTATTTATTTTCTGCTTAGTTATAGCATGTATTAATTTATTTTATATCAATGAATATAATACAAAGACGATAGCAGCATTCTTTGCAACAATACTATCTACACTTATATTAATAGGATTAATCTATTTCATTGTTGATATTTCAATGTTGCAAGGATTTACAGAAGAAGAACAAGACGAAACTTATATATTCTCAATGAACGTCGGCATAAACTATGCACAACTTATGGTGTTCACAATAGTATTAGCTGTAATAGCCGCAGTTATTGATTTAACCATATCCATTAGTTCACCCATGTATGAACTGTATGATGCACATCCTAAAATTTCACTTGATCAACTATTTAGGTCAGGATTAACAATTGGCAGAGATATCCTTTCAACAACAACTAATACAATTTACTTTGCATTTATCGGTGGACAAATTACATTATTTTTCTGGTTTGGTAAATTGAATTACACATTCGGTGAAATCATCAATGCTAAAATATTTGCAGCAGAAATCATCACAATACTGTTAGGTGGAATAGCTGTCAGTATCGCGATACCGATAACATCATTTATTACCGTGCAATTAATAAAGAGACTACAAAGACAGTAATCAGGATTTATAGTAATAAAAAAACTGTCACCAAAATTCAAAATTTGGTGACAGTTTTTCTGTTTTTAAATAGGATCTAATTTATCTTCAATTTCTGCTCTTCTTGGTTCAAGGAAACCTGGTAAGTCTAATTGTTGGCCTAGTTGTTCAACGTCATTATAAGGCAAGCCTGGTCCTTCTGTAGCAAATTCAATTAATATATGTGAATGTCTATAATATAAACTCTTAAAGAAGTCTCTATCTACAATTCCAGAATGCACAACTTCTTTTTCATCTAACAATTCTTTCACTTTATTTAATTCATCTTCATCAGCTACTGATAAAGCGAGGTGATGGACACTACCTTTACCAGGTCTTTCTCTCTTACCTTTTTCTTCTTTTAATACGATATCACTATATAATCCATCTAAATCAATCGAATATAATAATTCACTTTCAGAATCTACTAATTCAAAATTTAAATCATTTTCTAAAAAGTTCTTCATTTCAGAAACGTCTTCAATTTTAAATTCAACAGGTCCCATGCCCATAATTTGATGTTCTTTCGGTACATCCGTATATCTATTATTTTGCCAAGCTTTTGGAACTTTGCGATCATCATTAGGTAATAACACCATTTCCAAACCTTCATTATCTCTAAAATGTAATGCCATCATACCGTTATATATACCGATAACATCATGATCAACACCTAATTCTTCAAAACGACTCTTCCAATAACTCAAACTTTCTTCATTTGGAACTAACAGGCCAATTCTTGAAATTGAATTTGTACCTTTATACGTTTGACCCATAGGTTTAATTTCAAAAAATGTTAAAGAAGTACCAGGTGTTCCAACCTCATCACCATAGAACAAATGATACATCGAAGGATCATCTTGATTCACTGACTTTAAATACATACGCAAACCTAATTTATTCACATAAAAATCTTTATTTAACTTAGCATCTTTCGTTAACATTGAAATATGATGATGACCTAAAATTTCTACCATAGCAGTACCTCCTATATATTTAACTACATTATACCCGCTAAAGAATAATCATTACAAAAATTAAACTCACAGACGACAATATAGACACCAGTCATAGAGAAGTCACTATGACTGGTGTCTTGTTATGCATATTTTTTATATAAATATTCGAATATTTTTTCGAAACCTTCTATCCAATATTCCTCTACAAAATCTTGAATCTCCATTTTGTATAACTTCATAAATTCTGAAACAGCTTCTCGATGATTTTCTGAATTATTCAAGTCATTTATAGCATTCAATTTATTATATATTTCAATTGGAAGATGATGAGCAGCTTTTTTTCCTAATAATGATTTTTGAGGATAGTGTTTGTATAACAACACTTTAATTGCATGATTCATCGCATTATCAATCATTTGAGTCGTCCATAAATTCTGTCCTCTATTCACTATGTGATCGTATTGAAATATAAACCAACAACTGTCTAGAGCAGAATCTTGAAACATTTCCTTCGTTAAAATCAAATCTTGTTTAACATAGTTTTCAAGTATTTTTTTAGAATCATACAGCACTTTTATATCATCTGTTAGAGGATATTTATTTTCATGCACTATGTAGCAATCAACATGTAACATGTTTTCATATACACCTACTATTTGTGGGCATATTATTTCTACAAGCTCTTTGTAAAGTAGCTTTTGGTATTGTTCAAGAGAATCAATGATGTCATTATACACACCTTCAACATATACCTCTTTTTCTAGCATTACATATAAATCTAAATCTGAGTATGCATCATTTTCTCCCCTTGCAATTGAACCTTTTAAAAATATTGCCACTACTCCTTCTATATTTTTCATTTTTGGTAATATATTTTCCATAGCAACTTCGTATCTCATTATCTACACCTAATTCCCTTAAAATTCAGATTATTTCAATATAACATAATTGCAATTGAATATTAAGTGCATATTTTTCGAAATATTAAATTTTTAGCGTTATGATAAAGTTCATGAGGAGAGATAAGATATGACGAGTGAACAGAAGAAGCGATCTATTTCATTATTATTAGCAGGGTTTATTATTTTTTCTAGCCTATATGTTACACAGCCTATATTTAACGGTCTTAGTCACTATTTCAATGTTCCGTTATCTGATGTTAGTTTAACATTGTCTGTTTCTACGTTTATGCTTGGACTCGGTTTAATAATCGCACCAATGCTCAATAACATTGAAAAGAAACGTATGATGTCTATTTCTGTTTTATTAGTAAGCTTACTATCTATAGCTAGTGTATTCGTTACAAACTTCTATTTGTTCCTCGTTATTCGTGGTCTTATGGGTCTAGCCTTAAGTGGTGTTCCTTCAATTGCTATGGCATACATAGCGGATGAAGTACATAAAGATCGTGTGCGTAAAGTCATGGGATTATATGTAGCTGGTACGACTTTTGGTGGTATGTCTGGTCGTGTTGTAGTGGGCATTTTAACAGACTTAGCGAATTGGCAAATCGCCATTGCGTCACTTAGTATAATCAATTTAATTCTTGCGATATTCATGGTGATATTACTACCCGCTTCAACTGTCCAAACGCCAAATTGGGTGTCACCTAAGCAACATTTAATTAAATACAGTCAATTATTGAGCGTACCTTCAGTTTTAAAAGCAATGTCGTTAGCATTTTTATTAATGGGTACTTTCGTAACAGTATACAGCTATATTACCGTTCGCTTTGAAAGAGCACCTTTTTCATTAAGCGAATCTACCATTGCATTTATATTCATTCTATATTTAATTGGTACATATAGCTCGATCAACTTTGGAAAACTCAGCACTAAACTTGGTATAAAAAAAGCATATAGATTAGCGATAACTATTATGATTATAGGAATAGCACTCACTTTTATCACGTACTTACCTATAGATATTATTGGATTAGCAGCTATGACATTTGGCTTCTTCGGTGCACATTCTATACAAAGTAGTTATATCGCGACACTTACAGACTCCAGTAAATCACATGCATCAACATTATATTTATTAGGCTATTATGTTGGATCTAGCTTATTGACCATACTTGGTGGACATATTTTCGTGAAATTTGACTGGTTAGGTATTGGTTTATTATCACTCGTGCTCACACTAACAGCAGTTGTCATTAGTAATTCATTATTTAAGAATGTCGTTAATTAATAGTCGTATGAAAGTAATAAATTAAGCCTGGGAAAGAGTGATATGCTCCCTGTTAAGTAAACACTTAAATAGTGAAAACTTAGCAAGGAGTTATATTATGACTAGAAATATTAAAATAGATATCAATACTTTATTAAAAGCTTTTGATTTATATGAACAAGGCTATAGCTTCTTAA